>NZ_VPED01000063.1:0-5114 GCF_013417335.1 Acinetobacter sp. YH16031 | reverse complement strand
TGAAATACGGTATTCTGATGTGACAAAACCTGAATCCTGGTCGTTAAAGTGTTTGTTTGCACTCATATTTTAACTGTTAGGACTCAGGTTTTTTTATTTAAAGCAAACTATGGGACAGCAGTGACCTCTCGGTGGCTTTTTTAAATCTGTTGATCAAGAACCCTGTAGCAAATAACTACCTACCAAGAACAGTACCTGTAAGCCAACAACAAAACCAAATAACCACCAACCTTTCTGACGTAATTCTGTTCTATCCATTATTCTGAGCGTCTTAGCCATGTCATCACCTCATTCTTGAGTGTTGATACTGAACTGATCTATACCATCTTTCCTTTAAAGTGCATAAATATTGTGCATTATTTACACAATATCACTTCTATGCAGATATAAAAGCAAAATCTAAACCAGTTCAGCGGGAGAAAATTAAATAAATGTTTCAAACTGCTTAAAAAGCAAAAAGCCACCCACTGGTGGCAATTGATGAAGCTAGTCTAAACAAAAGTAAATGATTTTTCTAGTTTTACTAATTTCCCATAAGTTCAAATTATAAAAAAGGGCCGCTGCTGCGACCCTTTTTTTGAAGCTAAATCAGATTAACCAATAAATTTGCGAGCATTACGGAACATGCGTAACCATGCACCGTCCTGATCCCAGTCTTCTGGTTTCCAAGAGTGCTGGATCGCACGGAAGTTACGCTCAGGGTGTGGCATCAAGATAGTCGCACGACCATCTTTCGAAGTTACACCAGAGATCCCTTCAGGCGAACCATTCGGGTTCAATGGATATTGCTCAGTCGCATTACCTTGGCTATCCACATAACGCATGATCACCTGGTTATTGGCATTCAATGCAGCAATGCTTTCAGCTGATGCAACCACACGACCTTCACCATGTGCCACAGCGATTGGAAGAATTGAACCTTCCATACCTTCCAGCAATACAGAATGAGATTTCTCTACACGAACATTGACGCTACGTGCTTCAAATACTTCTGATTTGTTGCGATGGAAACGAGGCCAAGCATCTGCACCTGGAATCAGTGGAGCCAATTGAGACAACATCTGACAACCGTTACAGATCCCTAAAGAGAAAGTTTCCTGACGGTTAAAGAATTTCTCGAACTGGTCACGAAGTTGCTGATTGAACAATACTGATTTCGCCCAGCCGCCGCCTGCGCCTAATACGTCACCGTAAGAGAAACCACCACAAGTGACCAGACCTTCGAAGTCATCCAGGCTGATACGACCAGCCAGAAGATCGCTCATGTGTACGTCAACAGTATTGAAGCCGACTTTGTCGAATGCTGCTGCCATTTCTACATGACCATTCACACCCTGTTCACGCAAAATTGCCATATTTGGACGACGTGAATTGATGTACGGCGCTTCGATTTGCTCGTTCAGATCAAATGTCGGTTGAGCAATCAAACCTTTGTGCGATTTGTCAGTAACCAACGCAAATTCTTGATCTGCAGTTTCTACGTTGTCACGCAGACGCTGGATTTGATGAGAAACTTCAGTCCAAGCCACTTGCAGGTCAGCACGTTCCAGTACCAGACCATTTACAGATAACTGGTCAGAGTTGTTCACTGTACCTACTACAGAGATCGCATCTTTCAGAGTAGAAGTCGCGATTTCTGCTTGTAATGCTTCCCAATCTGCTTTCGCGATTTGCAGAACTGCACCGATTTCTTCAGCGAACAATGCTTCAACTGATTGGTCTTCTAGCGCTACGCCTAGACGTGCAGCAAACATCATTTCCGCAACAGTTGCCAGTAAACCACCATCACCGATGTCATGGTAAGCCTTGATCAGACCACGGTTGTTCCAGTCTTGAACCAGTGCGAAGAATGCTTTGAAGTCATCAAAGCTGTCGACATCAGGAGTCACTGAACCAATTGCTTTGTATACCTGAGCCAAGATCGAACCGCCTAAACGGAACTGACCTTTAGATAGATCAATACGAACCAGTACAGATTCAATATTTTTCAGCTCAGGGGTTAATGTCTTACGAACATCAGTTACAGGTGCAAATGCAGTGATCACGCCTGACATTGGAGAAGTAACAGATTTGTCTTCGCCTTCGTCATTCCAGGTGGTACGCATTGACAATGAGTCTTTACCGACTGGAATTGCGATGCCCAGTGCAGGGCACATTTCCATACCAATGGCTTTTACACCTTCGAACAATGCTTGGTCTTCGCCCGGTTGACCTGCAGCAGCCATCCAGTTTGCAGACAGTTTGATGTCGCTGATTTGATCAATCTTCGCAGACATAATATTTGAGATCGATTCAGCAACTGATAAACGTGCAGAAGCCGCTGGGTTTAACAATGCAACTGGTGGACGTTCACCCATTGCCATTGCTTCACCTGTGTAACCGACAAGGCTGGTTGTTGTTACTGCAGCATCAGCCACAGGAACCTGCCATGGACCAACCATCTGGTCACGTGCCACCATACCGGTAATCGAGCGGTCACCAATAGTGATCAGGAATGATTTAGAAGCGACTGTTGGGTTCTTGATCACGCGATAAATCGCATCTTTCAGATCAGTCACTTTAGAGGCATCAAAGTCATCGCCTTTACGTGCAGTAGTTTCATATGAACGGCTCATACGTGGTGTTCCGCCAAGCATCACTTGCATTGGCATATCCACTGGCTTGTTGCCGAACAATGGATCTTCAACGGTTAAATGACGCGCTTCAGTTGCTTCACCCAATACCGCAAACGGACAACGTTCACGCGCACAGATCGATTCGAATAAAGGTAGAGATTCTGGACGGATCGCCAGTACATAACGCTCTTGCGCTTCGTTTGACCAGATTTCCATTGGCGACATGCCTGGCTCAAGCGATGGGATCTTACGCAGATCAAGCACCGCACCAAGCTCATGGTCATTTACCAGCTCGGGCATCGCATTCGAGATACCGCCCGCACCGACGTCATGTACAGAAACGATTGGGTTTTCATCTTCCATACGCCAGCAAGTATCAATCACTTCCTGACAACGGCGTTCCATTTCCGGGTTTTCACGTTGTACAGAAGCGAAGTCCAGGTTTTCACCCAGTTTACCGCTGTCTACAGATGATGCAGCACCACCGCCAAGGCCGATCAGCATTGCTGGACCGCCAAGCACGATCAGTAGATCGCCTGGTTGAATCGCATCTTTTTCAACGTGGTCCGGACGGATGTTACCGTAACCACCCGCGATCATGATTGGCTTATGGAAACCTTTCACTTCACCATTGACGTTTTGTTCGAAAGTACGGAAATAACCAGTCAGCGCTGGACGACCAAATTCGTTGTTAAACGCTGCGCCCCCCAATGGACCTTCAATCATGATCTGCAATGGAGATGCCATACGTGACGGTTTGCCGTAGTTTTCTTCCCAAGGCTGTTCGAAGCCAGGAATATTCAGGTTAGATACGGTGAAACCCGTTAAACCAGCTTTCGGTTTACCACCACGACCAGTCGCGCCTTCGTCACGAATCTCACCGCCTGAACCAGTTGCTGCACCGGCAAATGGTGCAATCGCTGTTGGGTGGTTGTGAGTTTCCACTTTCATCAGGATGTGTGCGGCTTGGCTCTTGTATTTATAAACGTGTTGACCGTTATCTTCTTGAGTTGGGTAAAAGCGTTGTGTGTCAAAACCAACAATCACCGATGCGTTGTCTTTATAAGCTGACAATACGTCTGTTGGTGATTCTTTATAGGTATTTTTGATCATCTGGAACAACGACAATGGCTGAACTTCACCATCAATCGTCCATTCAGAACCGAAGATTTTATGACGGCAATGTTCAGAGTTTGCCTGAGCAAACATCATCAGTTCGATGTCGTTCGGGTTACGACCCAGTTTGGTAAATGCTTCTGTCAGGTAATCAATTTCCTGTTCAGACAGCGCAAAACCGAATTCATTATTGGCTTTTACCAGTGCTTCTTTACCTTGACCCAGGATATCAATCGAGTTCAAAGGTTTCGGCGCAGTTTCAGTGAATAATACTGCGGCATCTTCAATCGCATTGAAAACGCTTTCAGTCATGCGGTCATGCAAGATCTGTAATGCTTCTTTAGAAAGCTCTTTTTCGCCCTTCAAAGTAAACAAAACACCGCGTTCTAAACGATGAACCGGTGTATTACAGTTGGCAAAAATATCAGTTGCCTTTGATGACCATGGTGAAATCGTGCCGACACGCGGTGTCACCAGAATCTGGATTTCATCACTTGCAGTCTGGTGCAGTTCAAATGATTGACCATCGTTGAGAAGCTGTAAAGCGGATTGCTGTTGTTGCTCGTTGAGCGCTTGGTCAAAAAGATAAACAAATTGACTTTCTAGTGATTGAACAGAACTAATTGACGATAAACGTGTGAGTAGTTGAGCTTTCTTAAAAGAAGAATGTGCAGGTGCACCGGCAACGATAAACATGCTGATTTTGGCTCCACGGGATGATCGAGCGACCATGCCACAATGTGACTTGAGAGAGCGCATATTCTACTGTGAAATATATAAATCGGCTAGAGAGGAAATGAGAAAACTCAAGCGAAAACCTATAGCATTTTATAAATAATGCTTTTATTTTCAGATAAAAAAATTGAATGTAGTCGCACAGCTTAACACAATTTGTTAAAGAAAAATTAAAACCCGTCAAGAATAATTCAACTTAAAAATTTTGTATTATTTTTCAACACTATTGATCATATCAAGCGGTTTAAAATTTAATCTCAATTTTTAATAAAAATGAGCCAACAATTGACTTCTTTATTATTTCTTGATCAAAAATAGGTAGCTGCGCTGCTTTTCACCACCTGTCTGAATCATGATCAACTATATTAAATATTCAGTCCACAGACTAAGATTTACTTTCTATCAAAATTATTGCTCTATAAAAAACAGGCCGTTTGACCTGTTTTTTATTTCAGCTCATTCTTGTAAGCATCTGCTCAGTTATGAAATTCGATAATTCATCAGAAATAGCTTAGGCAGTTTTATTTAACCCGGATCCTGCTTAAGCCGATGATTCCTTAATTTGAATTGTTGGCTTATTTTGATGGGTTAATTGATATGCACATAGTGAGGCGTAAATTCCACTCAGAAATCCATGAAGACTACGTG
>NZ_VPED01000062.1:0-5406 GCF_013417335.1 Acinetobacter sp. YH16031 | reverse complement strand
ATCTTTCGCTGTAATAACTTGCATGTTCAAACCTCATAAAAGTAGGCGTTTTGTCTATTTTAGACTTTTTTTGAAAGTAATCTAGCGTAATTTATTAAATTTAACGCCCAAATCCTCTACTAGCCCTTCTTTCAACGTGTTTTTCTTTCATTTGCTGGCTAATTTGCTGTTCACTTCTCTTAATTTGCTGTTGAGATTGTTTAATTGCTGATTTTGACTGGCTAATTCCTCGTTCTGACTTCTCAATACTTGATTCTGAATGCTCAATGTTTCGATCTGCTCGCTCTGACTTTGATTTATAGCGTTTAGCTCTTTCAATTGCTTCTCTAACGAGTTCAATAAGTCTTTGTAGCGATTCATAAAGTCGTTTGGCATTATCTTGTTCCGCTTGATTAGGATTACTCTGTTTTACGTCCTGCTTTGCTTCTTTTGAGGTGGCTAAGTTTTCAAATAAACTTCCGCTATCCTTCAAAAGCTCCTTTCCATCATTTGACTGGTTAAATGGATTTTCAAAAGGAGTTTTAAAGTTAGATTCTATTTTTCCAATTTCAGTACCATTTGACTGGATGTGGTCTCGTAAGCGTGCGCTTTTTTGCTGTTCTTCGCCATGATATATAGGGTTTTCTTGTCTTCGCTCTCGTGTAAAGTCACCTTCCGCAAGATTTGTTTCTCTAGCGGTGTCTGCTCTACTTTCAGATTGATTTCGGCTAATTCCTGCTGCTTGTTCTGAATTTGCTTCGCTAACCACCAATTTACGCCAAGAAAAATCAGAAACACTGTAATCAACACGCCCAATATTGCTCCCGTGAGAATATTCAAACGCAAAGCGTTTCTGATTTTCGGCTGCTGATCTTGGATGGTCTGAAGGTTTGACCTTAAAATTTTCTCTGTTTCCTTGCTGCTTGCTCTCAGTAAGGCGTTGTAGCTTTCCAAGTGCTGTTTCGTAACGCTCTCGGCTTGTTCTTTGATAATCCTGTCCTGCTCGGCGGTGTTCTTCTGCAAATTGTTTATCAAATTGTCGATTTTCATAAATTACGCCTTCTAAACGAATATTCCGCTTGCCGTCAGGATTCTTAATACTGATTGATCTATCTGTTTCTCTAGCAATCTCAAAGCCTGCACCCTTTAGGGTTTCAACTACATCTTGCCTATTTTGGATATTGCCATTGCTAATTTGCTCAGCAATTGCGGTCCCGATTTGCTCTTTAATTTCTTTGACGCTTTGAGGTAGGTTTTGGCTATTCAAAGTTTTAATTGCTTGAGCTTTCTCTGGTGCATGAGGGTCTGTTAAACCATGCTCAAAATTGATGACTTGTTTCCAGTTTTCTACAAGTGGGCGGTCAGCTTGATCAAAATAAGGCTGTAATCTTTTTCCTGTACTTAATTCCACATTTGGAATGACGAAATTAAGCTCTAAACGTCCTTTATCAGTGTGTTCTATCCAAGTGATGTCGTACTGGTCACGCTCTAACCCAGCAAGCAATGTTTCTTCAAAGCTCTGCATGATGGCTTCTTTTTGGTGTTCTTCGAGGTTTGGTTCCTCAAATGAAAGTACTCCAACCGTATAACGGTTTTGGAAGTCCAAGTTGTCTGCTAATCGTTGGGTTAATTCAGGATCTCCACTCAGTAAAACTGCACCTGGTCTATCCCTATCTTTGCCAAGTAGGTAGTCAATGGTTGCACCTGCACTACCACCGCCCTTATTTCCCAAAAATTTAACGATCATAGTTGGCTAAAATTCCTTGTAGTTGTTCTCGAATAACTGCCAACTCTGCAAAGGCTCTAAGTTTTTCTATATCAGATTCCACAGTATTTACTTGTCTCGCAATCTGATTGAGATTGCCCCCAATGCGTCCTAATGCTGCTAATAGCTGAGGATCTGCCGCTTTATAATTTCTTCTTTTATTTGGCTTCTCATCTAGACAAGTATTTCGAATCCAAGTTGCAAGCTCTCCACCTTCCATACGCTCCAGTAAGGCTTGATGTTCCGCTTCTGTTAAACGGACTTTGATCTCTTTTTTTCTTTTGATTATGTCTTTCTTAGTCATGACTCAATCTGCTTCATGGATTGGATCGGCTTTTTTTATGAGGACAAATTGCCAAGTAAAGGCAATTTACCGCAATAGAAAAAGGCGAAAAGAGGGTCAAGGGATTCTTCCCTTGCAAGGCACAAAAGGTAATCTAGCGAAAACTTTAGTTTTTGTATAGAGTACCCTTTGTGTGTCCTTGCCCTTAAAAAAATTTAGAGTAACCATATGAATAAAATTAATTTACTAGATCATCTAAATAATATAATTTGTCAAAATTTTCTTGCTGAAGAAATAGATTTCTGTACGAATAGTTGTTTAATACTTCAATACTTAAATTTTTTGGAAAGAAGAATTCCCGAAAAAACTCGTAATTGTTTACAAACTTCAGCTTTTAAAGAAGATTTCAAAAAACTAACAACTGACTTACAAAAAGGATTTTTCAAACTAAAAAAAGAAATAGAAAATGGAGAAAATTTAAATAAATATCAAAGTACAAGAATATGTGAAGCTAGTTATACAGATAACCTTTACTTACATGAAAAACTAATACATTTTCATTTGAAATCTGACATGTATCCTAGAAATCCAAAATTTATAGACCGCTCTGGCAGCATAGCAATAGTTCTGATAAATTTTGAAGAAGTAATTTTTATTAAAATAAAAAACCATGGAGGAGATACATGGACAAGCAACGAATACATTAAAATCTTAGATAAAGAATTCCCACAAGCTATTAAAAAGAAAAAACTTATTGGCATAAAAAGCGATAATTATACAAAAAGGGAAATAAATAATTTAAGAAATAAAGGAGCAATATACATTACAGGAAACGAAAATGAAGACGGCTACTGCAACACACTAGACCCAATAAAATCTTTAAACAATAAAGGTAAATTAGATCAAACAAAATATTCACATCTAAAAATAAAAGAAAAGCTATTAAAAGACATAGAAAAGTTAAGCACCAACTTAGAAAATAGTTCACCAGAAGAAATCAAAATACAGATAAAAGAGCTGATATCTGATTTAGGCTCACTTTCCGCTTTTTAATGCGCTTTCGTACGTTAATGACAGAAAATAGTACTTCTGCAAATTTGTTTTCATTAACGTACGATTTTAGATTTTAAGAATTACATACAATTAATTACTAACTGGCTCATCAAACCAACCTTCAATATAAGTACCTTCAGTACCTGTTTGCTTCACTCCACAGTAGAAATTGAGGTTCGTATCTCCAAGATATCCAGTAACTTTCTCCGGTGTATCTGTCATCGGTCTAAGAGTCTGGCCTGATCTATTTTTAATCGTCTCAAGACATTGTGACATGGAGCTAAATTTTCCACCCATTAGTTGAGTTTCAGATTCAGCACTACAACCAACGATAAAAAGAGTAATACTTGCTAATAGAATGTTTTTCATAGTTATTTGTCTTACGATTTAACGAAGTAATATAGTAGCGTATACACTCATTCTTTTATCAATTTATCTGATTTTTTTCTAAATAAGCTATCAAACATCATTTTTTATCCAGTTCCTAATTGTTCTATCAGTAACCATTAATTCAGTTGCTATCTGCTTTTGAGTCATACCCTCTTTCATCATTGCTAAAGCCTTAACTCTTTTAGAAGCATAATTATCCGATCTAATTTTCCCCCCCTTTAGACCACCTAGCTTTCCTTTTCGGCTTTGACGATCAATAAACTCTTGATAGCAGTAGGCATCCTTTTTCCAACAATATGTGGCGATACTCTTAGCTGTAGCTTTGATTTCTGAATAGGGTAATGCTTCTAAAAACGCCTCATTTACGCTTAAACACTGTTTGGTGACTTCCTCTAGCCAAGTGTTGTAAATACCCCCTCTATGCGCTCTAACAGCCGTATATGCCCATTTACGCACGGTATCGAACAGTGTGCAGTTACGTCCAAGTCCTGAAACTTCCTGTTTTTTGCTTAATTTCTTAGGTAATTCTACAAAATCGGCTAAATAATCGAGCGTATAGGCTTGTTCACTCCAAAAAGTGACACGCCAATCTTTATGAAATGGATTCTTCGTAATGAGATGACTGTAGCCAACGTCTGCTCCAAGTTTATTGGCAAGTCCTGCCTGAACCTTTGAGGCATAGGCTATTGCTTTTTGACTGGCTAATTCACTGGTACACAGTGGAATTTCTAATTTATAGCAAATATGAGCATGACCATTTTTTAAGGTCTGCGCTGTCCAATAGGGCATTGGCAAATTTTCATCATGCCATGCCATGACAGCATCTGAACGATCTATATCAAAAAAGAAGTAATGAAGCATACAAGGCTGATTACCCTGTATGTATTGCATGTTGATTGCCGTTTTTTTCGGTCTTATTTGTAAGCCATACAATAAATCATCTGCACAGTATGGTTTATGAGCAAGATTTTCAAAAAAATCGCTTAATTGAGCGTTATTCACCTTTTGCAACGTCCTTTATGTTGCAAATGCTCAAAACATCAGTAAAATACAAATATCGATTTTGCGTTTACTGATGCTTTAAGTATTTGTTAAACAATGAGAAAAAAGTAGGTTTGCCGACCTGCTTTTTTTTCGCCTAAAAGAAAATCTAACACAACTTTAATATTTTTAAAAGTTATTGATTTTCTTAATTTTATAGCCGTTTTTTGCCAATATACGGCATATAATCTAATTAAATATTTCTCGAAGTATGCAAGATTCTTAAAATAAAAACTCGCTTGGCTTCCTCATCAATTTGAATAATTGCACGGTATGGACTGTCAGAAATAAGCATTTCTCTTGTTCCTAAATTGCCCTTCTTTTTAGTTCGATTTGGTGAGAAATACAGGGTTTCTAGCTGTTCAGTAATTTTTAAATACATCCCTTCTGCTAGTTTTTCGCCCCATGTCTCTATGCCATACGCCAAAATTTCAATTAAATCCTGTTCTGCTTGTGGCAAGTAAGAAACTTCATAGGTCATCTTTTACGGCTCGCTACCAAGTCTCGTGCCTTTTGCATTGCAGTCGCATGTACTGACTTCATTTCTTTCGTATCAGATGGATGCGCTTTCAAAGCATTTAACGCTTCTGTGATTTTCTCTTTTTCCCAATCTTCATAATCATCATCTTGGACATCAAAAAGGCTTTCTAAGTGGGTGCCTTTCACGTCTTTTAATGACAAGAAAACACCAACAGGGCGCTTATTCTTTGTGACTAATACAGGTTCTCGCTGCATCGTATCTAATAACTCACCAAAGCGTGATTTTGCATCTTTCGCTGTAATAACTTGCATGTTCAAACCTCATAAAAGTAGGCGTTTTGTCTATTTTAGACTTTTTTTGAAAGTAATCTAGCGTAATTTATTAAATTTAACGCCCAAATCCTCTACTAGCCCT
>NZ_VPED01000061.1:0-5510 GCF_013417335.1 Acinetobacter sp. YH16031 | reverse complement strand
CGAAACCTCGTGAATGTCGGTATCCTGTCTGGCAGGATACCGCTCATTTCCCTTGTTCAGTTCATCGCCGTCGCCGAGCATCTGAATTTTCGGCATGCGGCCAAGGCACTTGGTATCAGCCAGGTGATCGTTGTCCGGTGTGCGCTCCTGATCGGCGTTCGGCGTCTCGCGGTCGCGGTAGCAGTGCTGCAACGCAGCCGCCACCGTGCCCATGCTGTTGAGCTTCTTCGCCCTCATGATCGCAAACGCCATCCGTCCCCCGGCGCAACTGTCACGCCCCCGGCGTAACTGTCACGCCCCCCCGGCGTAACTGTCACGAACCCCCGGCGTAACTGTCACGCCCCTAAACCTGCAAACCCAGGAAGGGGGGGAGCTGGTGGGGTGTTGGAAAAATCCATCCATGATTATCCAAGAATAATCCACTAGGCGCGGTTAACAGCGCCCTAGTGGGGCACTGTTTGCCCTTGCTTAAAATGCCGGCCAGAGGCCGGATAACTTCTCTATCCGCTGCGCTAGGCTACACACCGGCCCCACCCGCTGCGCGGCAGGGGGAAAGGCGGGCAAAGCCCGCTAAACCCCATACCAAATCCCGCGGGAATACGCTGGAGCGATTTTAGCCGCTTTAGCGGCCTTTTCCCTACCCGAAGGGTGGGGGCGGTGTGCAGCCCCGAAGGGGCCATTCAGGGGCCATTCTGACCGCTTTGCGCTTGGCTATCCTTGCGGCTCCGGCTGACCATGCTCCTGTGGCTGCTGTTTCTGCTTGGGTGGAAGTCCGAACAGTGCCCGATCATGGTCGCGCTCTAGGTAGCTGTCCAACCCATCGAGCAGGCGCTGTTCTGGCCACTCGCCGTTTTCAACTTTGCCGAGTATCCATGCACCTACCAGCACTTTGCGCCGGGTGTTTTCCTTGCGCTTTTGCTGCTGCTCCCGTGCTCTGATCCGTTGGATCTCGGCGTTGATTCGTGCCCGTTGTTCTTCCAGCTTGGCGAGCCGTTCCGCTGTTTTTGCCATTTTGATAATCCTCTTGGTTATGTGCTTGTCATTATGCTATCATCGGAGCACAGACACCGCAAACCCCGACCGTCATTTTACGGGAGGGCGCACTTACCGGTTTCTCTTCAAGAAACTGCCCTGGGGGCACCCCTTCGGGGCTGTGCGCTCTCCGAGGGCCATTGCATGGAGCTAAACCCCTATGGCCATCTATCACCTTACGGCCAAGACCGGCAGCCGGAACGGCGGCCAATCGGCCAAGGCGAAAGCCGATTACATCCAGCGGGAGGGCCGTTACTCCCGCGACCGTGAAGAGGTGCTGCACACCCAGTCCGGCCACCTGCCCGAGTGGGCCGAGCGTCCCGCCGACTACTGGGACGGTGCCGACCTGTACGAGCGGGCCAACGGTCGCTTATTCAAAGAGATTGAGTTTGCCCTGCCGGTCGAACTGACCCTAGATCAGCAGCGGGAGCTGGTGGACGAATTCGCCCGGCATCTGACTGAGGGCGAGCGCCTGCCGTATACGCTGGCCATCCATGCCGGTAACGGTGAGAACCCCCATTGCCACTTGATGATCTCCGAGCGGAAGAACGACGGTATCGAGCGCCCGGCTGACCAGTGGTTTAAGCGGTACAACGGCAAACAGCCAGAGCGGGGCGGGGCGCAGAAGTCCGAGAGCCTGAAGCCCAAGGCATGGCTTGAGCAGACCCGCGAGGCATGGAGCCACTACGCCAACCGCGCCCTTGAACAGGCCGGGCACGAGGCCCGCATTGACCATCGCACCCTTGAGGCGCAGGGCATTGAGCGCTTGCCGGGCATCCATCTTGGCCCTAACGTGGTGGAGATGGAGAGCCGGGGCATCCGCACCGAGAGGGCCGATATCGCCCTAGCCATCGACACGGCCAACGGCCAGATCATCGACTTACAAGAATACCGGGAGGTTATCGAGCATGAGCGCGATAGACAGAGTGAGGAAATCCAGAGGGATCAACGAGTTAGCGGCAGAGATAGAGCCGCTGGCCCAGAGCATGGCGACACTGGCGGACGAAGCCCGGCAGCGGATCGCCGAGGTACAGCAGGCCAGCGAGGAGCAGGCCGCGAGCTGGACGAGCCAGCAACAGCAAGCCATGAGCGCATGGCGGCAGGCAGCAAAGGACATGAGGGCAGCCGCAGGGGAACTGGCCAAGGCCGGCCAGACGGCCCGGAGCGCCGCCCGTGGCTGGACATGGAGGTTGTGGGCCGGGGTCTTGATCGCTTCCGTGATGCCTATTCTGGCGCTGCTGATCGCATCATGGCTTTGGCTGGAGCCGCAAATCATCGAGCAACAGGGGAGCATATGGCTGATTTTCAAGCTCAAGTGAAAGGTGACCGCACCGCGCAAGCCATCGCCCGGCAGCTCAAGGCCATGGGCTGCGACCGGTACGACATCGGCATACGGGATGCCGCCAGCGGCAAGATGATGAACCGGGAATGGACACCGCAGGAAGTGCAGCAGAACGCCGCCTGGCTCAAGCGCATGAATGCCCAGGGCAACGATATTTACATTCGCCCCGCCGAGCAGGCCCGGCATGGTCTGGTGCTAGTTGACGACCTCAGCAGCGACGATCTGGACGCCATGAAGCAGGAGGGCCGGGAGCCTGCCGCCATCATCGAGACCAGCCTCAAGAATTATCAGGCATGGGTGAAGGTGGCTCAGGATGCCCCAGCAGATCATAGGGGCGTAATCGCCCGGAAGCTGGCCCGGGAGTATGACGCCGACCCGGCAAGCGCCGACAGCCGTCACTATGGCCGTCTGGCAGGCTTTACCAACCGCAAGGACAAGTACACCAGCCGCACCGGCTATCAGCCGTGGGTGCTGTGCCGGGAGTCCAGCGGCAAGAGTGCCACCGCAGGGCCGGAGCTGATGCAGCAGGCCGGGCAGGTGTTGGACAGCATCGAGCGCCGACAGGAACGGACGGCACGACTGGCCGAGATCACCGCCCCGCAGAGTGTGCGTCGGTATCGCCGCAGCGTCGTGGACGACTACCGCAGCGAAATGGCCGGGCTGGTCAAGCGGTACGGTGATGACCTCAGCAAGTGCGACTTCATCGCGGCCATGAAGCTGGCCAGCAAGGGCCGGGAGCCGGACGAGATCAGCAAGGCCATGGCCGAGGCTAGCCCCGCTATCATGGAGCGCAAGGCGGGCCATGAGGCCGATTACATCAAGCGTACGGTGCAGAAGGTGATGGAGCTTCCGCAGGTGCAGGAGGCCCGCGCCGAGCTGGCGAAGCAGACCCAGAAGCAGCGCAGCAAGGGGCCAGATTTAAGCATGTAATGCTTGTTTTGATAAAACAAAACTGCTATATTGTCAAAACAATTTGACTTTATAGTAGGATTAAAAAATGGATATAGGAAAGGCAAAAGAGTATTTTGGGCTTGGATTGATTCAGGGTGCCGTGGTGAGATCGTCAAGTGTTCTGCATAACGGGTGGACTATCGAGCTGAGCGGCAACATTGGCAGCGCACAACCTACCTTACACACCGCCAGAGGTGATGTGCGGCAGTTCAAGACACTGGATGCGGCGGCCAAGGTCGTGCGAGAAATTGGGCTGCGAGAGTGGCGTGTTATCACTGACTAGGCGGCGCATGGCGGGGATGCCCCGCCAGCGCCTGACCATCAACCGCCTGCAAAGGAGGCAAACCAATGGCTACTCATAAGCCTATCGATATTCTGGCGAGCTTCACAGAGTTACCGCCGCCGATTGACTACGTACTGCCCAACATGGTGGCCGGTACCGTGGGGGCGCTGGTGTCCCCCGGTGGGGCCGGCAAGTCCATGCTGGTTCTACAGCTGGCCGCACAGATCGCAGGCGGCCCCGACCTGCTGGACGTGGGAGAGCTGCCCACCGGCCCGGTGATCTACTTGCCCGCCGAAGACCCGCCCACCGCTATACATCACCGCCTGCACGCATTGGGGGCGCACCTGACCGACGAGCAACGGCAAGTCGTGGCTGACGGTCTGCTAATCCAGCCGCTGATCGGCAGCCTGCCCAATATCATGGCCCCGGAGTGGTTCGACGGCCTCAAGCGCGCCGCCGAGGGCCGCCGCCTGATGGTGTTGGATACGCTGCGTCGGTTCCATATCGAGGAAGAGAACGCCAGTGGCCCCATGGCGCAGGTGATTGGCCGCATGGAGGCCATCGCCGCCGATACCGGGTGTTCTATCGTGTTCCTGCACCATGCCAGCAAGGGCGCGGCCATGATGGGCGCAGGCGACCAGCAGCAGGCCAGCCGGGGATCGTCCGTGCTGGTGGATAACATCCGCTGGCAGTCCTACCTGTCCGGCATGACGGCCGCCGAGGCCGAGGAATGGGGCGTGGACGACTCACAGCGGCCCTATTTCGTCCGCTTTGGTGTCAGCAAGGCCAACTATGGGGTGCCGTTCAAAGACCGCTGGTTCAGGCGGCATGACGGCGGGGTGCTCAAACCCGCCGTGCTGGAAAAGCAGCGCAAAAGCAAGGGGGTGCGCCGTGGTGAAGCCTAAGAACAAGTACAGTCTCAGCCACGTCCGGCACGACCCGGCGCACTGTCTGGCTCCCGGCCTGTTCCGTGCCCTCAAGCGGGGCGAGCGCAAGCGCAGCAAGCTGGACGTGACGTATGACTACGGCGACGGCAAGCGGATCGAGTTCAAGGGGCCGGAGCCGCTGGGTGCTGATGATCTGCGCATCCTGCAAGGGCTGGTGGCAATGGCTGGGCCTAATGGCCTAGTGCTTAGCCCAGAACCCAAGACCGAAGGCGGGCAGCAGCTCCGGTTGTTCTTGGAACCCAAGTGGGAGGCCGTTACCGCTGATGCCATGGTGGTTAAGGGCAGCTATCGGGCGCTGGCCCGTGAAATCGGGTATGCAGAGGATGGCGGCAGCCAGTTCAAGGCAATCCGGGAGTGCATTGAGCGCCTGTGGACAGTCTCCATCATCGCCCAAAATGGCCGCAAGCGGCAGGGGTTCCGGCTGCTTGCCGAGTACGCCAGCGACGAGGCAGGCGGGCGTCTGTACGTGGCCCTGAACCCCTTAATTGCTCAGGCCGTCATGGGTGGTGGCCAGCATGTGCGCATCAGCATGGACGAGGTGCGAGCGCTGGACAGCGAAGCGGCCCGCCTGCTGCATCAGCGCCTGTGTGGCTGGATCGACCCCGGCAAGACCGGCAAGGCGGCCATAGATACCCTGTGCGGCTATGTCTGGCCGTCAGAGGCCAGTGGTTCGACCATGCGCAAGCGCCGCCAGCGGGTGCGCGAGGCGTTGCCGGAGCTGGTTGCGCTGGGCTGGACGGTAACCGAGTTCGCGGCGGGCAAGTACGACATCACCCGGCCCAAGGCGGCAGGCTGACCCCCTGTTTAACAGTCACGCCCCTCCCCCTCCGCACTGTCAGATTGCTACCAGCTCAAGACGCCGTACCGGGACGGCACCACGCACGTCATTTTCGAACCATTGGATTTCATTGCAAGGCTGGCCGCCCTGGTACCGAAGCCCAGAGTCAACCTAACC
>NZ_VPED01000005.1:0-146128 GCF_013417335.1 Acinetobacter sp. YH16031 | reverse complement strand
CTTCTTGAGTAAGATGAGTATAGTTCATGATGCAACTTTGACTTTGGTCGGTCGGAAGCAAAATGCTAGCTCATCTTGCTTCCTTCCAATAATTTAATCTCTGTTGCACTTCATTTGAGAATCCAAGGGGAAAATTTTAGGATTCAAACAAGATAAAACAAAATTATGATCTATTTTGACATTGGGAATTTAAATTTTTAAAAGTCTTTACCTTTTAGGTATAAGTTCAGATCTCAAAGGTTTTTAATAACCTGTTTTCTCTAATAAATATGCCAATCAAAATGTAATTTTTCTAAACTTTAATCTTAAAGCTTCAATTGGCTCTTATAGGAAATTTAATCATATAAAATTTCTAAAATTCCTAATTTATTCTGCAGAAATAAAGTCGGCAGATGACTGATCTTTGGGGAATTTTAAAAAACAGTGTATGTTAATCCTACAGCATGTTTTATTAGGGAAAATATTGTGATCTGGGGCATGAAACAAAAAGAAAAGCTGGATATTGCGCACAACAATGATGAGCTTGAACAGAAGCTGGCTGATTATGCACCCAAGATTCAAAAATTTTTCCAAGAAATTAATGCCATTGTTCTGGATAAACATGCACAGACCAGATTAGCACTATGCTGTCTGATTGCAGGCGGACACGTATTATTTGAAGATTTACCCGGTTTGGGCAAGACGACTTTGGCAAGCAGCCTAGCCCATCTCGCAGGACTGAAATTTCAGCGGATCCAGTTTACCAATGACATGCTGGCCAGCGATGTGATTGGCATCAATATGTTTAACCAGAAAGAACATCAGTTCGAGTTTAAACAGGGGCCTATTTTTACCCAGATTTTGCTGGCAGATGAAATTAACCGTTCCAGTCCCAAAACTCAGAGTGCCTTGCTGGAAGCGATGGAAGAAGGCTATACCACTGTGGATGGGATACGTTATGCATTGCCTAAGCCATTCTGGGTAATTGCGACCCAGAACCCGTTATTTCAAAGTGGCACGTATGCCTTGCCTGAATCCCAACTTGACCGCTTTTTAATGCGTCTGTCTTTAGGTTATCCATCCCGTCATGCTGAAAAACTGTTATTACAGCAAGAATCCCGTTTTGCCTTGATCGCTAGCTTGGCACATGTATTTACTGAAAATGAAGTGCTGGAATTACAGCAGTTGACCCAGCAGATTTTTATCAGTGAAGCGGTTCAGGAATATATGCTGGATCTTGCGGAAGAAACCCGTAAGAAACGCCAAGGCTTATCAACACGAGGTTTGCTGGCGCTTAAACGTGCAGCACAGGCGAATGCCATTATTCAGCAACGTAGCTTTGTAACTCCAGATGATGTACAAGCCGTTTTTGTGGCAGTTGCCGCCCATCGTCTGGGGCTGAGCGATGCAGAAACATTAAATGTGATGCAACAGGTCGCAGTCAGTTAAAGGAGTCCGCTCTTGGATAAAACCTGGCAAAACTGGCTGGCGAAACGCTTTCAATTTTCACAGCAAAAACGACTTTCTCAAAAGGATGTACTGGTCTTTATTTATCAGCAGGGCTATCTGTATCTGGTTCTGATTTTTATCACCTTTATCGCTGGCGTGAACTATGCCAATAACCTGATTTTAGGTTTCTGCTTTCTGATTAGTGCAGTGCTATGTGTCAGCTTCTATCTGACCTTTAAACAGTTGCATGATCTGGATATTGAAATGATTGCTGAAGACGTCGGGCAGGTGGGTCATGCACTTAATCTGCATTTTTATTTTCAGCAAGCGACAGCCCAGCCACGTTATCTGTATATCAAGGCGGGCAATCAGCTGGAGAAAGTTTATCTGACTGAACAAAAGCAGCATTGGATGCTACCATTTTATGCGGAACGTCGCGGTAAATTTGAGTATCCGGTGATTCAGATCTATTCGGTTTATCCCTTTGGCCTGGTTCGAGCCTGGACCTATCTTTATCATCATCAGTTTGCCTGGGTGGCACCTAAAGCTCAAATCAATACTTCAGAAAACAAGATTTATCAGAATAGCTTTGAACCGGATATGGATGAGTTCCGTGAATTACGAAATTATCAATCTGGAGACTCATTGCAGGCGGTTTCCTGGAAACAGTTTGCACGTGGGCAAGGCTTGTATGTCAAAGTCTTTGAACAGTATCAGGATGAACATAGTATTGAGATTCATTATGAACACATGCCTAGCCAGTCGCATGAGGAGAAACTGGGCTTGATGATGGGGCTAATTGAGCAATGTGAGCAGCAGCAATGTGCATATGCGTTACATTTACCACAGGCAGAATTGCCGCAGGGAGCAGGTGAAGAACAATTGCGTAAGGCCAAACAATTATTGGCTCAGGCATAACGGGTGAATCTATGATTGATGGAAAAATCCGAATTTCGATCGTCTTGACCCTAGGCTTGATCATCCTTGCTCAAGTAGCTTTCATCCCGGTGCTGCTCAGCATTATCTTTGTCATTAGCTTACTGTGTATCTGGATTTTTCTTAAACGGCGAAAGCCATTTCCTAAAATTGGAACTTTTCTACTCACGGCTTTAGCATTAGGCGGTATTTATCTCAGCCACCAAAGTTTTATTGGAGTGGAGGCAGGCGTCGCAGTTCTTTCCACTTTTTTATTTGCCAAATCACTGGAAACGAAAAACCGGCGGGATCTGATTATCCTGTTTAATTTTGCGCTTTTTGTTGCGGCCAGTTCATTTCTATATAGCCAATCTTTTGGTATGGCTATTGTGATTATTCTGTGTTTGTTGAGCAGTCTAATTGGCTTATACCGGATTCAGACCAGTGAGTTTCAGCAGAGTCAGCAATCACCACGTATAGCCTTGCAGCAAGATGCCAAATATGTCGGTAGATTTGTGCTTTATGCTCTGCCGTTTTTTATTTTGTTATTCATTTTCTTTCCGCGTTTGCCACCGCTTTGGCATATCCCAATTCCAGAAAATAAAGGTATAACCGGAATCGGTGACAGTATGTCACCGGGCGATATTGCTGAATTATCTCAATCAAATGCTTTGGCTTTCCGGATTATTGGTGACGTTAGTAAACTGCCGCCACGTTCAGAGTTGTATTGGCGGGCATTAGTTTTAGATGAGTATGATGGACAGCGCTGGACCAGTAGCTTTATTAACCAGCAGCCTTTAATCCGTCAGCCTGGAGAAGTTGTTCCAGTATCTTCATCAGGGTGGAATTACCAATATTTGGCTGCTGATCCTTCTGTGTTCTGGGTGATGGGACTAGAAAAATCGATGCCTTTGGAACGCCGTTATTATAACCGTCAGGACTGGAGTATCGTACCAAGGCGTTTAACCCAACGAGTAGAACCGATCCATTTACAATGGCTAGGTAGTCAAAATACCGAAAGTATTTTACCGGAGCAATTTGTTCAGCGACTAAATACCCAGACTCAATCCCATTTGGACTCTCAGGCACAGCAGCTGGCACAGCGCTTATATCTACAAAGTGGGGAGGATCCGCGACGTTATATCCGAACAGTCTTGAACTGGTATCAGCAAAATCATTTTGTATATACCCTGAAACCAGGTGTACTCGGCAAAAACCGGATTGATGAATTTCTGTTTAAATCACGGCAAGGTTTTTGTGAACACTATGCTTCCAGTTTTGTCATGCTAATGCGATATGTGGGAATTCCGGCACGTGTGGTTACAGGTTATCAAGGCGGACAATTGGCGCCTGATGGGAAAAGTTGGGAAGTTCGTCAGTTGGATGCTCATGCCTGGACAGAAGTCTGGATTGACCAAAGGTGGCAACGTTTTGATCCTACCGCAATGGTAGCCCCGCAACGTATTGATGATGGGATGCAAAATTTAATCACGCAAGATGAGCGAGTATGGGCAAGTAATTCTGGTTGGACCTCACACCGTAATGTATGGCTGACTAAATTAAGAGTCTGGAGTGATTATGCAAGTTACCAATGGCAAAGTAAGGTCGTGGGTTATAATGCCGAATCTCAACAAGGCTGGTTAGCGAAACTAGGTCTGAGTTCAGTTTATTCCAGTGTGATCATACTCATATCCGGTATTGGCATACTCATATTGCTTTATATTTTAAAAATCTATCTTAAAAACCGTCAGTTAAAATCGCCTTTTGAATATTCTATTCAGCAGTTTAATCAGTCTTTAAAAAAAGATTTGAGAAAACAGCCTGCGGAAACTTTTCATCAGTGGATGTTAAGGCTATCTCAGCAAGTTCAGGACAAAGATCAGACTGTATTTTTTGAAGCGATCAGATTATTTGAAAAATCAATTTATTCAGGCAGGGAGTTCTCAGAACAGGATCTGAAAAAATTCAAAGATTTGCTTAAAACTTGTGCGTATATATTGAAAATTAAATGAAAAGACTTGTCTTAGGATCGAAAAATTTATAATATGCCAAACATTCTAGGTGTATAGCTCAGTTGGTTAGAGCGCTACGTTGACATCGTAGAGGTCTCCAGTTCGAGTCTGGATATACCTACCATAATTCATTATAAATGTATTTATATACATATATGGTCACTAAAAGCTCCTAAATTCAATAATTTAGGAGCTTTTTTTATATTCTCGATTATTTGCATGTATCTTTTAAATTCGGATGTATTTATATCAGTGTTTAGTTTTCTATAACTTGTAATATAAAGCGTACACTATATTTTAGGAAACCATAAGAAACGAAATTTAGTAAAAGTTAGGCATAAAAAATAATAGTTATTTAATCTTTTAAATCCTTTTTTTTAGAAAAAAGGATGAAATATATAATTAATTTTAATGAAAGTTAAAAATATATGTCTTAATTAAAATAATATTTACTACTGTTTTTTCAATTGTATTTATGTTTATTTAGTGTAATCTTAAAGTTTTTGCCGCTGTAAAACTGAGGGGATAACTCATGTCAAAAGAAATTATAATTTTAAAAGAAGGTGTCAAAACAACTTTAGACGCTAGGCAAGTAAAAAAAATTGTTCAACAATCTGAAAAGATAGTTGTAAAGCTCAAAAATGGTGAGCAAATTATTTTGTCTAAAACTGAAAATTTTTCTATTGAAATTTTAGAAAATAATGAAAGTATAATGCGACTAGATTCTTCTAATCTAGAAAATCTGAGTGAATTAGAAAAATTTTTAGCACAGGAATCAAATTTTTGGTTCGATAATAAATTTATTACGTATGGTGGCGGTGGACTTTTAACAGCAGGGGTTGCAGCGGTAGCAAGTAGTGGTGGAGGTAATAGTACATCAGGAGATGTAACTCCCCCAACAATATTGACGCAGGAGTTGGCTGCAGATAATAAAACCGTGACAGGTGCCACTGAAGCGGGTGCAACAGTAACGGTAAGCTATAACAGTAAAGTGATTGGCACTGCGCTTGCAGATGCTGAAGGCAAGTACAGCATCACTTTAGATAAAGCTTATAGCAATGGTGAACAGCTTGAAGTTGTGGCAACTGACACAGCCAATAACAGCACCAAACCAAATGCAGTAACAGCACCAGATACCACAGCTCCATCTAGCTTAACGCAAGTAGTCAGTGCTGATGGTCAAACGATCACAGGTAAGACTGAAGCCGGTGCTACAGTAACAGCGACATTCAATGGACAAGTGGTTGGTAAAGCCGTTGCAGGTACAGATGGTCAATACACATTGACGTTAAATCCAGCCTTCACCAATGGTGAAAAGCTCGAAGTGATTGCAACCGATAAAGCTAATAACAGCACCAACCCAAATACGATCACAGCACCGGATACGACAGCACCTGCGACCTTGACGCAGGAATTGGTTGCAGATAATAAAACTGTGACAGGTGCCACTGAAGCGGGTGCAACAGTAACGGTAAGCTATAACGGTAAAGTAGTGGGTACTGCGCTTGCAGATGCTGAAGGCAAGTACAGCATCACTTTAGACAAAGCCTACAGCAATGGTGAGAAGCTTGAAGTTGTTGCAACTGACACAGCCAATAACAGCACCAAACCAAATGCAGTAACAGCACCAGATACCACAGCGCCATCAAGCTTAACGCAAGTAATCAGTGCTGATGGTCAAACGATCACAGGTAAAACCGAAGCTGGTGCTACAGTAACAGCGACATTCAATGGACAAGTGGTTGGTACAGCGATTGCAGGTACAGATGGTCAATACACATTGACCTTGACTCCAGCCTTCACCAATGGTGAAAAGCTCGAAGTGATTGCGACAGACAAAGCCAATAACAGCACCAAACCAAATACGATCACAGCACCGGATACGACAGCACCTGCGACCTTGACGCAAGAATTGGCTGCAGACAATAAAACGGTGACCGGTCAAACTGAAGCGGGTGCAACGGTGACTGTAAGCTATAACGGTAAAGTAGTGGGTACTGCGCTTGCGGATGCTGAAGGCAAGTACAGCATCACTTTAGATAAAGCTTATAGCAATGGTGAAAAGCTTGAAGTTGTTGCAACTGATACAGCCAATAACAGTACCAAACCAAATGCAGTAACAGCACCAGATACCACAGCGCCATCAAGCTTAACGCAAGTAATCAGTGCTGATGGTCAAACGATCACAGGTAAAACCGAAGCTGGTGCTACAGTAACAGCGACATTCAATGGACAAGTGGTTGGTAAAGCCGTTGCAGGTACAGATGGTCAATACACATTGACGTTAAATCCAGCCTTCACCAATGGTGAAAAGCTCGAAGTGATTGCAACCGATAAAGGTAATAACAGCACCAACCCAAATACGATCACAGCACCGGATACGACAGCACCTGCGACCTTGACGCAGGAATTGGTTGCAGATAATAAAACCGTGACAGGTGCCACTGAAGCGGGTGCAACAGTAACGGTAAGCTATAACGGTAAAGTAGTGGGTACTGCGCTTGCAGATGCTGAAGGCAAGTACAGCATCACTTTAGACAAAGCCTACAGCAATGGTGAGAAGCTTGAAGTTGTTGCAACTGACACAGCCAATAACAGCACCAAACCAAATGCAGTAACAGCACCAGATACCACAGCGCCATCTAGCTTAACGCAAGTAGTCAGTGCTGATGGTCAAACGATCACAGGTAAAACCGAAGCTGGTGCTACAGTAACAGCGACATTCAATGGACAAGTGGTTGGTACAGCGATTGCAGGTACAGATGGTCAATACACATTGACCTTGACTCCAGCCTTCACCAATGGTGAAAAGCTCGAAGTGATTGCGACAGACAAAGCCAATAACAGCACCAAACCAAATACGATCACAGCACCGGATACGACAGCACCTGCGACCTTGACGCAGGAATTGGTTGCAGATAATAAAACCGTGACAGGTGCCACTGAAGCGGGTGCAACAGTAACGGTAAGCTATAACGGTAAAGTAGTGGGTACTGCGCTTGCAGATGCTGAAGGCAAGTACAGCATCACTTTAGACAAAGCCTACAGCAATGGTGAGAAGCTTGAAGTTGTTGCAACTGACACAGCCAATAACAGCACCAAACCAAATGCAGTAACAGCACCAGATACCACAGCTCCATCTAGCTTAACGCAAGTAGTCAGTGCTGATGGTCAAACGATCACAGGTAAAACCGAAGCTGGTGCTACAGTAACAGCGACATTCAATGGACAAGTGGTTGGTACAGCGATTGCAGGTACAGATGGTCAATACACATTGACCTTGACTCCAGCCTTCACCAATGGTGAAAAGCTCGAAGTGATTGCGACAGACAAAGCCAATAACAGCACCAAACCAAATACGATCACAGCACCGGATACGACAGCACCTGCGACCTTGACGCAAGAATTGGCTGCAGACAATAAAACGGTGACCGGTACAACCGAAGCGGGTGCAACGGTGACTGTAAGCTATAACAGTAAAGTGATTGGCACTGCGCTTGCAGATGCTGAAGGCAAGTACAGCGTTACTTTGAATGAAGCTTATAAGAATGGTGAGAAGCTTGAAGTTATTGCTAAAGATCAGGCGGGTAATGCAGTAACGAAAAACTTATATGCTCCAATTGCTCAGTTAGAAAATGCAGATGCACACTTTGAATTAGCTGAAATATTTGAAACACAGACGGTATTGAAAGATGACATCGTCTATAGTCAACAAGATCAAAGCTCGATGTATGTTTATGTTGATTTTGAAGTGACAGGTGAAAATGCGTCAATTATTCTCAGCTTAACTACGGCATCGGGCATTATAAATGGTTCTTATAGCTATAGTATCTATGGAGATGGAATTAGTTCTTCTGGGTCTAAATCAATTTCAAGCATAGGTTTAAGTTATCAAGATCTTATTCTTGCTGAAGGGTTGACACTTGGTCATTACACTTTACAGCTCGATGCATATTCTTGGAATACAGATTTTGAGTTAGTTGTAAAACAAGAAAAACTCGTAAATGAATTGGTGTTTGATGGCTATGAAACGGTAGTCGGTCATATTTTTGCTGATGTAAATGGCAAAGTTTCAGCCCCACAAAGCTATATTCTAAAAGTAGGTGATCAAGAAATCCGAGTTGAAAATGGTAAGAGCAATGTAGCCTCAATCACCTATCAAACAGAGCATGGTACTTTTACATTAAAAGCGAATGGTTCTTATACATATCAGTCAAATTGGTTTGAATCAGGTTTAGATGCAAAAGGTTTGAATGATCAACTCAACATTCAAATTAGCAGTATGGATGGTCAGACCCAAAGTGATTATCAGGTTTATATCACTACGGATGTTACACCACCTGTTGCAGGTGAGTTGATCTTTACTAATTTTGAAGATTCTGGCATCTCGGCAATTGACGGCATTACAAATGACGCATCGTTTGATTTATCGATTCAAGGGAATGAATTAAATAGTACGGTCGAGTATCAATATTCAACTGATGGTGGTGTCACTTGGTTTAAATTAGAGCATCAATTTGATTATTGGGGGGATGGATTTAATTTCTTTGATGAAGGTACATATAGCTTTAGAGCGAAAGTAACCGATTTTGTAGGGAATGAAAGCTACACTGATATTAAAACCATTACAGTTGATTTGACTGCACCTGAGTTGCAATCTGTATTGAGTTATGATGCACAGAATGATCAAGTCATTTTTAATGCGCCAAAAGATGCATATGAGGTTTACAAATGGGTAAATGATGAATGGCAAGTTGTTAAGTTGAATCACACATTAGGTTGGAATTTAGCAAAATATAAAGTAGTGGCAACTGATGTTGCAGGAAATACAGCGGAGAAAATATTTAATATTGGTGAAGTTTCTGGAACCTATAAACCTGATTCTTCGTCAGATGAAAATATTATTATAGGAACAGAAGCAAATGATTATCTTTATGGTGGTGATGGAGATGATATATTAATTGCAAGTGGTGGAGCTGATACATTAAATGGTGGTAATGGGAATGACACTCTGATTGTACAAGCAGGTTCATCACCTTATAGCTCTACAGTCTTATTTGGTGACTATGGAACAGATGAATATATCATTGATAAAAAGTACTTAACTTCAGGGGTGCTTATAGGAGAGTATAGATTAGAGGGTGATATCCTACGTCTAAAAGGCTATAGTCAGGATGAATTGTTATTACAAGTAGATAATAAATCCTTAAAAATCAGTTTTATTAACAGTAGTGGTTCAGTTCTTATATTTGATCAATTTGAAAAAAATTCAGGCATAAGCTTTATCCAGTTTGATGATGGCGCTGTTTGGGATCGTGAAATTATTCTAGCGAATACTAAGGGTCAGTTGTTTGGTACCGAAAATAGTGATGAACTGAGTGCTGATGAGGATATTTCAGTTGTTTATGGGCTAAATGGTAATGATCGAATTATTGGTGGTGTTCACAATGATTATCTTTATGGTGGTGATGGAGATGATATATTAATTGCAAGTGGTGGAGCTGATACATTAAATGGTGGTAATGGGAATGACACTCTGATTGTACAAGCAGGTTCATCACCTTATAGCTCTACAGTCTTATTTGGTGACTATGGAACAGATGAATATATCATTGATAAAAAGTACTTAACTTCAGGGGTGCTTATAGGAGAGTATAGATTAGAGGGTGATATCCTACGTCTAAAAGGCTATAGTCAGGATGAATTGTTATTACAAGTAGATAATAAATCCTTAAAAATCAGTTTTATTAACAGTAGTGGTTCAGTTCTTATATTTGATCAATTTGAAAAAAATTCAGGCATAAGCTTTATCGAGTTAGACGATGGCACTGTTTGGGATCGTGAAACTATCTTAAATAAAGTCAATGTGCCTCAATCTGCACTGTTCTCAATAAGTGAAGAATCTTTACTTGATGTATTGAGTGTAGAGGATGCTGAATTATTCGATCATTCTGCTGAAGGGATGTTGTTGGCAGAGAATTCAGTGGCTTCACTACTAGTTGAATCGACTGATATTGAAGTTGATTTAACTCAATTTGTTGAAGATGCAATGGCGATTACTACTTCTACATCGAGCATTGCTACTAGTACCTTGGTAAGCAATTATCGAGTGGATGTATATGATGAGTTACTGATGCCAAATACAATGAGTATCTAATATTATTTAGCTTTAAGTAATATTCTAGTTTTTAAAAAACCGAGTTAACTCATTAGCTCGGTTTTTTATTTAAAGTAATGAGTTAAAATATTTTTTATGCTTATTGGAAATAGAGAATACTATTCTTGAAAAGAATAGTTGTTTTAAATAAGAAAAATGGTTTCTTGAAAGACTTGAACTAAGCTTTTGGTTAATAATTATTTTTTATTGATATTAAATTTATATAAATATCAAATGGATTACTACGAGGATATTTAGAAAGTATCTAAAGAAAAATGAATATCTATTTATATCCAGAGCTCACTTGGCGTCCATTCTTTATAAATTCGATTAAAAAAATGCACATAATTTAAACTGAAGAAAGAGTAGAAAAATGACTATTATTTAGGTTGTCTTAAGTCTTCAGGATCAACTATCAATTTATCAGGTGCAGATCATAAATTTCGATAGGAAAGAGCAGATCTGTTTCAATTCGCTTTTTAACCCATACTTATGGAAATTACGGCCATTGATAATTTATTTTCATGATACCCAACATGTAGATAAAAATTGATGGCTAAAAACCGAATTAAGCACACATTAAGTTTATAGGTAAATTTGTCTGATTTTTAATTTAAGTAATTGAATTATAATGCTTAAATTATAATTTTTGGTAAAATTAAGCAAAATCTGAGAATTAACCCTCTAATGCACAAATCGCATGGTTTGGCAATGTGCCGATTCGAAAAAAGGTTCATTTTCACGTAGAATACTGCTGTCGGTGAATCACGCTGACAATTTTTACGAATTTTTCAGGCAAAGTTGAATATGTATTGATATTCCTTTGACTGAGGTGCAACCAGCACCACTACTTTCAAAGTTTATTTAAGTAACCGGTTCGCTGAAATTAGGCCAAAAGCCTGATGATCAGAAACTCAATCCAAAGCAAGGGGCTATATATGGCTGGTGGAAAGTCAACAATCATTTACACACTGACCGACGAGGCGCCATTATTGGCGACTTACTCTCTACTGCCGATCATTGAGACCTTTACTAAGCCGGCGGGCGTTGAGATTGTTAAGACAGACATCTCTGTAGCCGCACGCGTACTTGCAGAATTCGCAGACTATCTAAGTGATGAGCAGAAAGTTTCAGATAACCTGGCAGAATTAGGTCGTCTTACTCAGGACCCAGATACTAATATCATTAAACTCCCTAATATTAGTGCGTCTGTTGCTCAGTTGACGTCATGCATTAAAGAACTTCAGTCTAAGGGCTATGCACTGCCTGATTATCCGGAAAACCCGACTACTGAAGAAGAAAAAGCAATTAAAGCGCGTTATAGCAAGTGCCTAGGTTCAGCAGTGAACCCAGTACTTCGTGAAGGTAACTCTGACCGTCGTGCGCCGACAGCAGTGAAAAACTACGCGAAAAAACACCCACATTCTATGGGTGAATGGAAACCTTGGTCACAAACTCACGTTTCTCACATGCAAGAAGGCGACTTCTACCATGGCGAAAAGTCTATGACTTTAGACCGTGCACGTAATGTGAAAATGGAACTGATCACCAAGTCTGGTGAAACTATCGTTCTTAAGCCAAAAGTTGCGCTTCAAGACGGCGAAATCATCGACTCAATGTTCATGAGCAAAAAAGCACTTTGCGACTTCTATGAAAAAGAATTAGAAGATTGTAAAGAAGCTGGCATCCTGTTCTCTTTACACGTTAAAGCGACCATGATGAAAGTATCACACCCGATCGTATTCGGTCACTGTGTGCGTATTTACTACAAAGATGCGTTTGAGAAACACGGTAAATTATTCGACGAGCTCGGCATTAACGTAAACAACGGTATGGCTGGTCTTTACGAAAAAATCGAATCTTTACCGACTTCTTTACGTGAAGAAATCATTGAAGATCTTCATGCATGTCAAGAACACCGTCCAGCACTTGCGATGGTTGATTCTGCAAAAGGTATTACCAACTTCCATTCTCCAAACGACGTGATTGTAGATGCTTCTATGCCTGCAATGATCCGTACTGGCGGTAAAATGTGGGGTGCTGACGGTAAACCTTACGACTGTAAAGCAGTTATGCCTGAATCTACATTCGCACGTATTTATCAGGAAATGATCAACTTCTGTAAATGGAATGGTAACTTCGACCCACGTACTATGGGTACAGTTCCTAACGTTGGTCTGATGGCTCAAAAAGCTGAAGAATACGGTTCTCACGACAAGACTTTCGAAATTCCAGAAGCGGGTGTTGCGAACATCACTGACCTTGAAACTGGTGAAGTGCTGATGTCTCAAAACGTGGAAGAAGGTGATATCTGGCGTATGTGCCAGGTGAAAGACGCACCGATCCGCGACTGGGTGAAACTGGCTGTAACTCGTGCACGTAACTCTGGCATGCCAGCAATCTTCTGGCTTGACCCGTACCGTCCACACGAAAACGAACTGATCAAAAAAGTTCAAACTTACCTGAAAGATCACGATACTGAAGGCTTGGACATCCAAATCATGTCTCAGGTACGTGCGATGCGTTATACACTTGAACGTGTTGCTCGTGGCCTAGATACCATTTCAGTAACAGGTAACATCTTGCGTGACTACCTGACTGACCTGTTCCCAATCATGGAGCTTGGTACTTCTGCGAAAATGCTGTCTATCGTGCCTCTAATGGCAGGTGGCGGTATGTACGAAACTGGTGCTGGTGGTTCTGCGCCTAAACACGTACAACAATTGGTAGAAGAAAACCACTTACGTTGGGATTCTCTAGGTGAGTTCTTGGCATTGGCTGTTTCTCTGGAAGAAATGGGCATTAAAGAAAACAATGCACGTGCGAAACTGCTCGCGAAAACACTGGATGCTGCGACTGGTAAATTGCTTGACAATGACAAGTCTCCATCACGTCGTACTGGCGAGCTAGACAACCGTGGTAGCCACTTCTACCTGGCTAAATTCTGGGCTGAAGAACTTGCAGCACAAGACGAAGATGCAGAATTGAAAGCGAAATTTGCACCGATCGCTCAGTCTCTTGCTGAAAATGAAGAGAAGATCGTAAGCGAATTGAATGCAGTTCAAGGTCAATCTGTAGATATCGGTGGTTACTATGCGGTTGATCCTGCAAAAGTAAATGCTGTAATGCGTCCAAGTGCTACATTGAACCAAATCATTGAATCACTAAACGCTTAATCAGGCTGTACTAGCTTTAAAGCTCGTAAAGTGAATAAAACCGGTGCTTAGGCGCCGGTTTTTTATTGTTTTTAGATATACATTTAGATAAGAAATGAGATTTCAGTTAAGTTTCTGATCTATCGTCATTTGATTGAATAATCGAAATGATTAAAAAATAATTCTGAACTTGTTATATTGATTTAAAGTATAAGCGCTATATTAAAAAAAGGTTTTATTGACCTGGGTAGGGTAGAGCCATGAGTAATCAGATATTCATACAGCAGACTTTTGATGGTCCGGTGGATATTGTTGGCGATATTCATGGTGAGATTGATGCGCTACAACAATTGTTAGAAGTATTGGGCTACGATCTGCAAGGTCGTCATCCTGAACAGCGTAAACTGATTTTTGTCGGAGATCTGTGTGATCGTGGACCAGACAGTATCGCTGTCATCAGACAGGTTAAAACCTTAATAGAAAATGGCAATGCGCAATGCATTCTGGGTAATCATGAAATCAACTTGTTAACCGATACGCTACGGGAAGGCAATGGCTGGTTTTTTGGTTCACCGCATCAGGATGATCTCAAAAATTTTGATTCAGTTCAGGCTTCAATTCAGGATCGTGCATGGATTCTAGAATTTCTAAACAGCCTGCCTTTGGCTCTAGATGCACCCCATTTAAGAATTGTGCATGCTTGCTGGGATACGCAGGCAATTCAACAATTGAAATCTGTTCCTTTTAATTCAATCAGACAGGCTTATGATCATTTTGTCCTGAAAAATGAGCTTGAGTTACAGACGTTAGGCTTTGATGAATATATCCAGAGTGAACAGCAGCAATATCAGGGACAATTCAAGGATCCAGCAGCTAGCATTCCCTTATTAAAATATATCGCTGAGAAAGAGTTACGCGACCAGATGCAAAATCCGATTCGTACCTTAAGCTCAGGCGCAGAGAAAATTGCGCAACGTCCAGTCTATGCAGGGGGACGCTGGCGCATGATTGATCGTTTGCCATGGTGGGAGTGTTATACAGATACGATACCTGTGGTGATTGGCCATTATTGGCGAAACTTTAAAACCACCGAAGAAAAATCCGGTCTGTTTAAGCATATTGATGCCCTGCAATGGTTTGGACAGCAGCAGAATGTATTTTGTGTCGACTATTCAGTGGGTAGGCGTTATCGCGATCGTCAGCAACAGGCTGAGTTTGCCCATCATCTCGGGGCTTTAAGATGGCCTGAAAATCTGGTGATTTTTGAAGATGGCCAGCAGTATTTCACTCAAAAAATGACGTAAAAAAAGCAGCCACGAAGACTGCTTTTTTATTGAAATTAGCGGATTATTCCACTTCTACAATTTCAAAATCGTGAGTAATTTCGACCCCACCGTCAGATAGCATTTTACTGGCAGAACAGTATTTCTCAGCAGAAAGTTCTACGGCTTTAGCGACCTGTTTCTCTTTGATGCCTTTACCGCTGACCACAAAGTGTAGATGGATTTTGGTAAATACCGCAGGAATTGTATCGGCACGTTCTGCTTTTAATTCACAGCGTACATCAGTAATCTCCTGACGTGCTTTCTTTAAAATCGTCACAATGTCAAAAGAAGCACAACCACCCAGACCGGTCAAAATCAGTTCCATTGGGCGAGGACCACGGTTTTCACCGCCATATTCAGGTGAACCATCCATGATGATACTGTGACCACTTTGAGTTTTTGCTTCAAAAGCAACATTCTCTAGCCAATGAACACTCGTTTGCATTGCAACTACCTAAAAAAAGCTATAAATTTACGAAGTAACTGTACACTAACATAAATTGGGTTGATAAGGAATTTCAATCCCACTGTGTGACAAGTTCACATTAGGTCTTGTGCGATCTATAAATTATCCATATTCGGAACTGTAAGCATGACTTCAAACTTTTCACAATTAAGCACAGACGCACTTTCGCCGGGGCAACTACCTGAATCAGTGAAAGCGTTATTAAAACGTGCATATATCAATCGCTATCCAAAACGTACCACGATCGTGGATGCAGGATCAGAATCTAAATCTCTGTATTTAATTCTGAAGGGGTCTGTGTCTATCATTCTTCGTGAAGATGATGAACGTGAGATTGTGGTAGCTTATTTAAATGCGGGAGACTTCTTTGGGGAAATGGGTCTTTTCGAAGCAAATCCACAGCGTACTGCAGAAGTGCGTACTCGTGATGTCTGTGAAATTGCTGAAATTACCTATGAAAACTTTCATGAAATTAGCAAACAATATCCAGACCTTAGCTATGCAGTTTTTGCCCAGCTGGTTCGCCGTCTGAAAAATACCACACGTAAAGTGACTGACCTGGCATTTATCGATGTGTCTGGTCGTATTGCACGTTGTCTGATTGACCTGTCATCTCAGCCAGAAGCGATGATCTTGCCAAATGGTCGTCAGATCCGTATTACCCGTCAGGAAATTGGCCGTATTGTTGGGTGTTCACGTGAAATGGTCGGTCGTGTTCTAAAAACTCTAGAAGAACAGGGCATGATTGAAACCGATGGTAAGGCGATTCTGATTTTTGATGCATCGCTGGAAGAACCTGAAGCAGTGGGTGCTGGCGAGTTCGAAGACGAATAAGCCAAAAGCACGATAAAAAGCAAATCTTCGGGTTTGCTTTTTTTATTCCTGTTTAAAAATTTCAGCCTGATTCAGAACATAACAAATTGGCACAAGCTTGTTAGAAAAGATGATTTAAGTCCGTCTTATAATTCCGATAGGCTATAGCACACTTGCTCTTGATAAATAACAGATAAACTTAAAGGACATTTTTATGCAATTCAGACCATTGGCGGATACGGGAATCTTAGTGCCAGAAATCTGTTTGGGCACCATGACTTTTGGTGAGCAGAATACTCAGGAAGAGGCTTTTCAGCAATTAGACTATGCCTTGGAGCAAGGTTTATATTTCTGGGATACCGCAGAAATGTATCCAGTGCCACCCAAGCCGGAAACCCAAGGTGCAACTGAACGCATTATTGGTAACTGGATTGCTTCACGCGGTGGCCGTGACAAACTGTTTTTAGCTTCGAAAATTGCGGGTCCGTCACAAGGCGGTAGCCATATCCGTGATGGTCAGACCCGGTTTGTGGCAGATGAGATTGCATCAGCAATTGATAATTCATTGTTACGTTTGCAAACTGATTATATCGACCTGTACCAATTGCACTGGCCACAGCGTGCGACCAATTTCTTTGGCAAGCTTGGCTATGACAATGCAGAAGCTGCAGATGATCGTGCCATAACGAATCTGGAAGAAACCCTCACTGCTTTGCATGACGAAATTAAGAAAGGTCGTATCCGTTATATTGGCCTGTCCAATGAAACGCCTTGGGGCACCATGAAGTTCCTGCATCTGGCAGAGAAATTAGGACTTTCCAAATTTGTTAGCGTGCAAAATCCGTATAGCTTGCTGAATCGGACTTATGAAATTGGTATGTCGGAAATTGCCAAATACGAAGGTGTAGGTTTGCTGGCTTATTCTCCACTGGCATTCGGTTATCTGACTGGTAAATTCCGCAATGGTGCACGTCCAGCCAATGCACGTGTGACTTTATTTTCACGTTTTAGCCGTTATAGCAATCCGGAAAGCGAGTGGGCAGTCGAGCAGTATGCACAATTGGCTGAGCAGCATGGCCTGACCTTAACCCAGTTGTCACTGGCTTTCATTAAACAGCAGTTCTTCGTGACCAGTACTATTATTGGTGCGACCAACTTGGATCAGCTCAAGGAAAACATTCAGGCGTTTGACGTGAATCTGTCTGAAGAAGTCTTGCAGGGCATTGAAGCCATTCACCGTCAGCAACCAAATCCGGCACCATAATCACGATATTACTATTTTAAAACACCCTCTAGGCGAGGGTGCTTTTAATTTGATGATAAACAATATAGCGAGAAAAGGATAAGGCAGCATAATCAAAACAAGATTCATCAATAGGATTTGATAAAAATGAACAATGAAAAGGATATTTCCAAATCTCAAGTATTAGCCAAAGCTATATTCAACTTAGCTGAGCAGTTGCAATTGCAAGAATCCGAGCTTGCATTGATTCTGGATCAGCAAACGCCAAGATTCTTAATGCTAACAGAGCATGGTTTGAGTGAAGTATTGCGATTACTAGGACGCTTGCAACCGCACTAAAAGTCTTTCTCTATTTTCTACCCAGCCGAAAAATATCAGAGTAAATTAAATCAGATATTAATTATTGATCTTCACCTTAAAAATTCTACTTTTGCTCACTTGAAATATTTTCCTGGAATACCAATATTAATACTGATAACTTTGCCTTTTATTAAATTAAGTTTTTGAAAAATATATAAAAAATTATTTGAAATTTTATTTCCAGCACCCATATATCCATCAAGTAGAAAATTTGTTGTGAGGAATAACAAGAATGCGTTTTGAGAAATTTACCAATCGCTTACAGCAAACCCTTTCCGATGCGCAATCTCTGGCAATGAGCAAGGATCATGCTGCCATTGAAGGGATTCACATCTTATCCACCTTGATGGAAGAAGCATCGAATGTGAGCTTGCTGCAACAGGCAGGAGCGAACCTGCGTGACCTGCAAAGCAAAGTACAAACTGCGCTGAACAATGTAGCTACGCTCGGTAATCCCTCTGCCGATATCAATATCAGTCAGGAAGCAGCCAAAGCCCTGCATCTGGCGGACAGTTATGCACAGAAAGCAGGAGATGAATTCCTGTCCACTGACTGGGTATTACTGGCACTTGCAGAAACGGGTGCAACTAAAACCTTATTAAATAGTATTGGCGTAAAAACTGAAACTTTACGACAGGTCATTAATCAAATTCGAGGCGATGAAAAAGTCATGAGCAATAATCATGAAGATCAACGGGACTCACTGAATAAATATACGATTGATTTAACTGAACGTGCCATGGCTGGCAAACTGGACCCGGTGATTGGTCGTGATGATGAAATCCGTCGTACAATTCAGGTGCTGTCACGCCGTACCAAAAACAACCCGGTACTGATCGGTGAGCCAGGTGTCGGTAAAACTGCGATTGTCGAAGGTCTGGCACAACGTATTGTCAATGGCGAAGTTCCAGAAGGCTTGAAAGGCAAACGTGTATTATCACTGGACTTAGGTTCATTGCTGGCAGGTGCCAAATATCGTGGTGAGTTCGAGGAACGTCTGAAAGCTGTTCTGAAAGATCTGGCTAAACATGAAGGCGAAATCATCCTGTTCATTGACGAGCTGCATACCTTGGTCGGTGCCGGTAAAGGTGATGGCGCTATGGATGCGGGTAATATGCTGAAACCTGCATTAGCGCGCGGTGAACTACGCTGTGTTGGTGCAACGACTCTGGATGAATATCGTCAGTATATTGAAAAAGATGCAGCTTTAGAGCGTCGTTTCCAGAAAGTGCTGGTGGATGAGCCAAGCGTGGAAGATACCATTGCGATTCTGCGTGGTCTGAAAGATCGTTATGCGACTCACCATGGTGTGCAGATTCTGGACTCAGCAATTATTGCTGCGGCGAAAATGTCACATCGTTACATTACCGATCGTCAATTGCCAGATAAAGCCATTGACCTGATTGATGAAGCAGCATCTCGTATCAAAATGGAGCTGGATTCTAAACCTGAAGCACTGGATAAACTCGAACGCCGTCTGATTCAGTTGAAGATGCAGCTTGAAGCGGTGAAAAAAGATGCAGACTCTGGTGCACAAGGCGAAGTGAAACACCTGGAAGAGCAGATTGCCACTGTAGAGAAAGAGTACAGCGAACTGGAAGAAATCTGGAGTGCCGATAAAGCGCTGGTAGCAGGCAACAAAGATATTCAGGTGAAACTGGATCAGGCTCGTATTGCCTTAGAAAAAGCACAGCGTGAAGGTGATCTGGCTGAAGCAGCACGTTATCAGTATGGTGTGATTCCGGAACTGCAAAAACAGCTGGAACGCATTGAAGCGGCTGAAGAAAGCGAAGCACCAAAACTGTTACGTGACAAAGTGACTGACAATGAGATCGCTGAAGTAGTCAGTGCTGCGACCGGTATTCCTGTAGCGAAAATGCTGCAAGGTGAGCGTGACAAACTGCTGCATATGGAAGACTTCCTGCATAACCGTGTCGTGGGTCAGGAAGAAGCCGTAGTGGCTGTATCGAATGCTGTACGTCGTTCACGTGCTGGCTTGTCCGATCCTAACCGTCCAAGTGGTTCATTCCTGTTCTTAGGTCCAACAGGTGTGGGTAAAACAGAATTAACCAAAGCACTGGCAAACTTCCTGTTCGACAGTGACGATGCCATGATCCGAATCGACATGTCCGAATTTATGGAAAAACATTCGGTGAGCCGCTTGGTCGGTGCACCTCCAGGCTATGTCGGTTATGAAGAAGGTGGTGTGCTGACTGAAGCGGTGCGCCGTAAACCATATAGCGTGGTGTTATTCGATGAGGTCGAAAAAGCGCATCCGGATGTATTTAACATTCTGCTGCAAGTGCTGGACGATGGTCGTTTAACAGACTCGCAAGGCCGTGTGGTGGACTTTAAAAATACCGTGATTGTGATGACTTCGAACCTGGGTTCACAGGATGTTCGTGAACTGGGCGATAAAGCAACTCGTGAAGAAGTCCGTACAGTGGTGATGAATGCGGTGTCGGAACATTTCCGTCCAGAGTTTATCAACCGTATTGATGAGCTAGTGGTGTTCCATGCGCTGGAAAAAGACCAGATCCGTGGTATTGCCGATATCCAGTTGAACCGCTTGCGTCAACGTCTGGCAGAACGCGATATGCGTCTGTCTGTGGATGACAGTGCTTTCGATCAGTTAATCGAAGCTGGCTTCGATCCGTTGTATGGTGCGCGTCCATTAAAACGTGCGATCCAGCAACGTATTGAAAATGGTTTGGCACAAAGCATCCTGGCAGGTGAGTTTGGTCCTGGGGATACCATCGTTGTTCGTGGTGAAAGCGGCGAACTGGTCTTTGAAAAAATGAAACTCAGCTAATACCAATTTTCCTCGCAACAAAAAACCCAGCCTAGGCTGGGTTTTTCTTTATCTTATATTCACACCTTACATTTTTGGATGAGTAATTTTCCAGGCACGGTGAATTTTCTGGTTACGCTTGAAGTCTGGACCAATGGTTTCATGCGTGATTTCTTCCACGTCATATAAACCTTCAATCATTTCATCCATTTCGAAACCACGGTAGTTATTCGAGAAATACAAAGTGCCGTCAGTGGTTAAACGGTTCATGGCACGCTTCAGTAAAGACACATGGTCACGCTGAACATCGAAAGTACCGTAGAATTTTTTCGAGTTAGAGAATGTTGGTGGATCGATAAAGATCAGGTCATATTGCTCATGACCTTCTTTCAGCCATTCAAAACAGTCAGAAGCAAAGAACTGGTGTTGCTGATCGGCATGGTCTACAGTCAGGCCGTTCAGAACAAAGTTCTCTTTTGACCAGTTCAAGTAAGTATTAGACAAATCGACACTGGTGGTACTCGCTGCACCACCCAAAGCTGCATGTAAGCTCGCGGTAGAGGTATAGCTGTACAGATTCAGGAAGTGCTTGCCTTTGGCTTCTTTGGCAATACGCAAACGTATCTGACGGTGATCCAGGAACAAACCGGTATCCAGATAGTCGGTCAGGTTGACCAGAATCTTGGCTTGGCCTTCCTGGACGATAAAACGCTTCGACGCTGTACTTTGTTTGGTGTACTGGTTTTTACCTTCCTGACGGGCACGCGTCTTAATAAAGATCGCATCACGGCCCAAACCGGTCACGGCACGAATCGCCTGTAGAGCCAGGTTAAAACGTTTTTTGGCTTTTTCAGGATCGATTTTTTTTGGTGGTGCATATTCCTGAACGTGCAGACGTTCGCCGTACAGGTCAACGGCTACGTTAAAGTCCGGCAGGTCAGCATCATACAAACGCAGGCAGTGAATATTTTCTTTTACCGCCCATTTTTTCAGGATTTGCATATTCTTGGTCAGACGGTTGGCAAATTCCATCGCACCTTCAATCGGCTCGAATTGTTGCGGCTGCCAGCTTTCCAGGAAAGGACGTGTGACTGCTGCCGGTTTTACCGTACCGAAACGGATATAGATCGGCAGTTTACCATTCATCAAACGCAGAATTTGTGGATCATTGAATGCCAAGACATCGGCCTGTTCCACCTGAGCAGCAATGACTGCCGCTTTCTGATTGGGGAAATTCTTTTGCAGCAGATTAGACAGACCCAGATACAAGGCACGGTTAGAGGCTTTATCACCTAAACGCTCACCATACGGTGGGTTGGTGACGAAGAAGACTTTCTTGCCTTCCGCCTGAAAATCTGGCCAGTCGGATAAAGTACGCTCTTCGATCTTGATCTGATCGAGGACTGATTCAAAACCTGCCGCAATAATGTTCTGTTTAGTGGCTTTCACCGCTTCCCAGTCGGCATCAAAGGCATAGAATTTGGGTAATGGATTTTCTAGCGCAGCTTTATGACGTTCAGCCGCTTCAGCTTTAATACCCATCCATAATTCATGGTCATGACCATTCCAGCCATTAAATCCGAAACGACGCACCAGACCTGGGGCACGATCAGTCAGAATCATCAGTGATTCAATAATAAACGTCCCTGAACCACACATTGGATCAACCACAATATCCGGGTTGATGTCTTTAAGGCCGCCTTTTTGCAGGATCGCAGCCGCCAGATTTTCCTTGATTGGTGCTTCAGTCATAAAGCGGCGATAGCCACGTTTATGCAGTGAATCACCAGATAAATCCAGGCAGTAAGTATGTTCTTTTTTACCTGCCAGAATATACATGGTGATTTCTGGCTGTTTGGTATCAATACTTGGACGCTTGCCCACAGCTTCCATAAAGGAATCGACGACGCCATCTTTGGCACGTAGAGTTGCAAACTGGGTATTGACCTTAATATCACGTTCAACGTGCAGACGAATTGCGAAGGTGCTTTGTGGTGCAAAAATCAGTGACCAGTCGAAGCTCATCGCACCTTCATAAAGCTCTTCTGCAACATCACGCGCATCGTGGGAGAATTCGATTTCATGCGTGTGAATTGGCATCAGGACACGAGAAGCCAGACGAGACCACATACAGATGCGGTAAGCATTTTCAAGCGTGCCTTTGAAGGTCAGACGACCTGGGAAACGTTCAATATCCTGAACACCTAAACCTTTGATTTCTTCTTCTAATAAGGTTTCCAGACCATCGGCACAGGTGACCCAATAATTGCTTAAACGTGAAGAGGTATTCATAAAATAGAGAGACCGGAAAAGAATAAATAAAAAACTGCGCTCAGTTTAGCGTATTTTGCCTGTTAAAGCTTTGGAAATTTTTTAAATTCGAGCATATGCAGTCTAGTTTTACTCATCCTAAAAAGCGCTAAATGTTGACTTAAAAAGCAAACTGGAAATTTACGAGATAGCTAAGATTACACAATACCAATAAGTGAGATTTTTGATTAAATCTTTTATTTTACAAATGGATATGTAATAGTTATTAAAACTAATTCGCAATCTAGATCTTCAATTGCGGCCATGTTGTATGTGTAATTTAAAAAAATAAATAATCGGGTTAATGATGTGATGGATCTGATACAGGGCCGTTTATATACACCTCATGGCATCAGCATTACTTTAAAAAGTAAAAGCTAAAATTTGGTCATTCATGTTAAGTGATCGAAACTAAGAATTGACTAGCTAGACGAGGAGTGAATCTAAAACAAAAAAGACGCTGACCTAACTATTGCTCGGGGTGGATCAATTTTTATTCATATCAATTTATAACTCACATAACTTATTTATTAATTTTGGTACGTTTATTGCTCTATCTAATATCAATGAAGCTGTAATGCTGAGGGGAATCATTACAGCTTCATCTTTATTCTTAATTATTATTTCGGAGGGGCTTAGATGTTGGATCTTCAATTACGCAGGAATGAGGCATTTTCAATCGCTACCTTGATCTATGCACGTTTAAGACGAGTGACTGGGCGAGTAATTGATGCCATGTATCTTGCAGAAAATATCCACTATGCAAAGCATGTGATTGGGCTGGCAGAGCAGACTGAAGATCCTGAGTTATTACATCTGGTCAATCGTTTAAAAACCACTCTGGATTTATCGTCATTTTCAGAACTGCAGGCTGAAGAACAGGCGGAAAAGGAACTGATTTCTGTGGAACCAAGTGAAGAAGATATCTATCGCGCACAGGTTTCACATCATTATATTGGCGCATTGCGCTAATTGGGGGATTGAGTGTGGATGCTCCAGACTGAAGCACTCATGTTTAAATGAAAAAACAAGCATATAGATAAACAGGTTAAATTATCTTATTGAAAAAATACATGGGAATTTAAATTTCCATTCTTATTACCGAGATGGTTTTTGTACAACCGAGCTCTTTATCAACTATAAAGATTCGCTAATCTCTGTATAATACGTTGACTTAACGTATAAGGAATCTCTCATGCACTTGGCGGCATTGCATACACCGAGCCAGATTCAACTCAACAAAGCAGGTAATCTTAAACATTTCCTGACCATCGAAGGTCTTTCTAAAGAAACTCTTACAAAAATACTGGACACTGCGTTGTCCTTTTTTAATGACCAAAATCAGCTAATCACCAATAATTTGCTCGAAGGCAAAACGGTGATGAACCTATTTTTTGAAAATTCTACCCGAACGCGTACTACTTTTGAGGCAGCGGCCAAACGTCTGTCTGCCAACGTGCTGAATATCGATATTGCCCGTTCAAGTACCTCTAAAGGTGAAACTTTACGTGATACCTTGTGGAATCTTGAAGCCATGGCGGCAGATATTTTCGTGGTACGTCATTCATCTTCAGGTGCAGCACACTTTATTGCCAAAGATGTATGTCCAAATGTCGCTATTATTAATGCAGGGGATGGCCGTCATGCCCATCCAACTCAAGCGATGCTGGATATGCTGACCATTCGCCGCGAGACCAATAAAAAATTCGAAGATATGTCGATTGCCATTATTGGCGATATCAAGCATTCGCGTGTAGCACGTTCAGATGTGGCGGCACTGCAAACCTTAGGCTGTAAAGATATTCGCGTGATTGCACCGAATACGTTGCTGCCATACGGTTTTGATGACTACAGTGAAGATGTACGCCTGTTCAATAATATGGAAGATGGCATCAAAGACTGTGATGTGATCATTACCTTGCGTATTCAAAACGAGCGTATTGATTCGCCAGCGCTGTCTTCTCAGGCTGAATTCTACAAAATGTATGGCCTGAACAAAGAACGTCTCACCATGGCCAAGCCGGATTGTATCGTGATGCATCCGGGACCAATGAACCGCGGAGTGGAAATTGATTCCAGCATTGCAGACGGTCCGCAATCCGTAATTCTGAAACAGGTCACTAACGGGATTGCTGTACGTATGGCGGTACTGGCACTGGCGATGCAGGGTCAGTTACAGGAACAGGGTTTGATTGAAGCGATTGCGGTATAAGGAATAAGTCATGACTATTGTAAAAATTGAAAATGTCCGTGTTCTTGACCCAATCCAAAACACTGATTCAGTCGAAACGGTTTATCTGGAAAATGGTAAACGTATTGCAGAAACTGCTAACGTCTCTGAAACCATTGATGGACAGGGCAAGTGGCTGATGCCCACCATGGTGGACCTGTGCGCACGTTTACGTGAACCGGGTCAGCAGCAACACGGGACTTTAAAGTCTGAAGGTAAGGCCGCACGTGAAAACGGGATTCTGCATGTCTTTACCCCGCCAGATTCCAAACCGATTGTGCAGGATAATGGTGCACTGATTCATGGTCTGGTTGAAAAAGCCATGCTGGATGGCGGTATTTATTTACAGGTGATTGGTGCGCAAACCCAAGGTTTGCAAGGTCAGCAACCGGCCAATATGGCTGGTCTGAAAAAAGGCGGTTGTACTGCGGTTTCTAATGCCAGTGCGCCGTTTGCCAATGATGATGTGGTATTACGTACACTTGAATATGCAGCGGGCTTGGATCTGACTGTAGTGTTCTATGCAGAAGAGCCGCAAATTGCCAAAGATGGTTGTGTGCATGAAGGCTTTATTGCTTCACGTCAGGGCTTGCCAATGATTCCGGCACTAGCTGAAACTGTAGCAATTGCCAAATACCTGCTCATGATTGAAGCGACTAAAGTACGCGCTCATTTTGGCTTGTTATCTTGTGGTGCATCAGTAGAACTGATCCGTATTGCTAAAGAAAAAGGCTTGCCAGTAACTTGTGATGTCGCTATGCACCAATTGCATCTGACTGACCATCTGATTGATGGCTTTAATTCTCTTGCACACGTACGTCCACCATTACGTTCTGAATCTGACAAAGAATTACTGCGTCAAGGCGTGAAATCTGGTGTAATTGATGCGATCTGTACCCATCATGAACCCCTGAGCAGCTCTGCCAAAATGGCACCATTCGCGGAGACACTGCCTGGATTTACTGCGTTTGATACCTATGTACCGTTCGGTATCCAACTAGTGAATGAAGGTTTCTTTACGCCGTTAGAATGGGTGGAGAAAGTCACAGTTGCTCCTGCAAAAGTCGCCAGTATGTTTGATCGCTGGAAGGCAGAAGCTGGCTGGGTGCTGGTTGATCCAGAACAGGAATGGACGTTGAGCAAAGAAACGATCGTTTCTCAAGGTAAAAATACACCACTGCTCAATCAAAAAGTGAAAGGTAAAGTGCTGCAAACTTTTATTGTCGCATAACGCTTACATTTTGCGTTTACAAAAAGTCAGCTTCGGCTGACTTTTTTATATCTTAATTAAAATAGTAGAAAAGTTAGCCCTACATAAACAGTGAAACTTTATGATATCAGTACAATTATTAACATTCCAAAGAGGGTGGGTCGCTACACTGATTAAATATTAAACATTATAAATCAGAATAATGGTGATCTTGATGAATACAGATTTAATTGAACGTTTAAAGAGTGATGTGACCGCCATTGTGCTGCAAGGTGAAACAGAACATCTATTTGCCAAGGATCAGGCCTTAGCCCAATTCTATCCTGTATTGTTAAGTATTCTTCGTGCAAGACCGGCCTGGATTGAAAGTCTGGGTCAGCAACTTAATCCCAAGATTGATGAATTATTTAATAATAATCCGACCCTAAAACAACAATTCCAGGCTCAGTTAGATTCAACTGCACCTCAAGATGAAATTGAACAGACCCTGAACCGGGCAATTGTTCCAACCATGAACTTCTTGCAAGCAGAAGCGGGTGCACCCACTGCTGAAGCAGTAGGCCATTTGTTAGATACCCATGCAGACTTGATTCAACGGGCATTACCAGTCTGGGCTGGCCCCATACTGGCATCTCTAGGCGTATCTCCGCTGGCGGGACAAAATCTGAACCGCGCACCGGGTCTGGCTTCCGAACCGGAAGCAGAACCAGTACTGACTGAAGAGAAAAAGGCAGTGGTGTTCTGGCCTTTTATTCTCCTCGTGATTATCGCTGCAATTATTTTATTCTTCTTCCGTGGATGCCTGCGTGATGATGATCCGGATGAATTGCGAAATGCCCAAGCAGTGAGTGAAGCTGCTGCAACGAACCCTGCAATTCTCAAAATCAGCACCGGTAGTCAGGGTGAAATCGTCAACTGTCAGGTACAGATGAATGATCCGAAATATATGCAGATTCTGCAAAATGAAATCAAACAGATCTTTAATTACAGTATTGGCTGTGGTGCAGTAGCCAATGAGAATTACCACTCAGAATTTATTGATCAAGATACAATTCCATCCGTATTGAAATTATTGCAAGGCATGTCAAATGTGACTTTAACTTGGGCAGGTAATCAGGTATCTGTGCAGGCAGCGAACAGTGCAGATGCACAGCGTTTGGCAGGTCAAATTCGTGGCTTAGCTAAAAATGTAGAAGTCGTGACCCAAAAACCAGTGGATATGGATGAGGCGATCAATACAGCCAATACCGAGGCTAAAAAAGCTTTAGACGAACTTCAGATGGAGAATATTGAGGCATTGGATGTTGCAACTGCCTTAAACCTGCAACTTATTCATTTTGCGACAGGTTCTACAGAAATTCCTGAAGTGAATAAAAGCTTGCTGGATCAGACCGCAGCTTTATTGCAATATGCCAAAGATGTACGTCTAACCGTAATAGGCCATACTGATACGGAAGGCAGCAGCACTCAAAATCAGGAACTGTCTTTAAAACGTGCTCAAGCCATTGTGAATTATCTGGTGCAGAAAGGGGTGAATCCGGCACAACTACAACCAGTAGGTATGGCGGCGAATCAGCCTGCTCAACCGAATGCGACTTCGAACGGTCAGTATCAAAACCGTCGTGTAACTTTTGAAGTTATAAGTACCGAAGACGGTCGTGTCCATACTGTAGATAATGAAGGTGTAGTTGAGAAGAAAGCCAGTTAAATAATTCTTTTATCATAAAAAAGGACGAATGATTCGTCCTTTTTTATTTATTATGAATTAAGAGAAGACAGGTGGGGTATAAGTCAGGGTTCTTCCCAGGAACCAGAGTAAGAACAGTACCAACGGAAGATGAAAGACCAGTTGTGTCACTGTAAAGCCAATTACATCTTTGGCCTTTAATTTCAAGATTCCCAGCATAGGGAGCATAAAGAAAGGATTAATCAGATTGGGCAAGGCTTCGGCTGCATTGTAAATCTGGACAGACCAGCCCAGATGCACTTTCAGGTCATGTGCGGCCTGCATCACATAAGGCGCTTCAATAATCCATTTGCCTCCACCAGAAGGAATGAAGAAGCCTAGAATCGCTGAATAAATTCCCATAACGATGGCAAAGGTTTCCTGGGATGCAATCGACACGAAGAACTCGGCGATATAGTGCGACAGGGACAAGTCAGCAGAATTCAGGGCATTGGTCATCATAAAGGCGATGCTGCCATAAAGCGGGAATTGAATCAGTACCCCTGAAATGGCCGGCACAGCTTTGGACACAGCATTGAGAAAATTACGTGGTGTACCATGTAAAGCTACACCTAAAATCAGAAAGATAAAGTTATAGGTGTTTAAACTGGAGATTGCCAGAATCGGATTGCTTTTGGAAAACTCGTTAAACATCCAGACCAGACCCAGAACCACAATCAGAATACTTAAGATTGGCGAGTTTTCAAGCCAGTCACCCGGCCGTTTATGGATCACGGTTTCAGTCTTTTCTTCTTCAACCTGGATCGGGAAGTGATCAATGGTTTTAATATGATTGCCTTTGGGCGCAGACCAGTAGGCAATGGCAATCGAGGCGATGATCAAGATTGCTGTCATGATCATGGATTGCGGCAGGAAAATCGTTTCGGTAAAAGGAATCACACCAGTCAGATTATAAAGCGGTTCTGGTAGGCTGGATTTGTTGGCTTGTAATTGTGCGGCAGAGGAGCTGATGCCGAGCGCCCAGGTTGCACCCATTCCGATAATCGCTGCTGCGGCAGCTGCACGGTAATCCATATTCAGCTCTTTACGCTGCGCCAGTGCAATCACTAGAAGAGCAGTTAGTACTGTACTCATCGCCCAGTTAATCAGGGAAATCAGTAGACTAACTGTGGCGACAAGAACGATGGCTCCACGTCCAGAATGAGGAATGCGCGCCATTTTCTGAATCAATAATTGCATCGGTTTGGAAACTGAAACTACATAACCGACCACGATCAGCATACACATCTGTAAGGTAAAGGGAATCAGGCTCCAGAACCCGTCACCAAATGAAATTGCGACGTCTTGTGCCGGTGCACCAATGCCAATCGCGGCAATCGCAACGATGATGACACCGAGTAGGGCAAAAATATAAGAGTCCGGAAACCATTTTTCAGACCAGTCGCTGACACGCATGGCAAAGCGCTGCAAGATATTTTGTTGAGTTTGCATAATTAAAATCCATTTATTCTGCATTTGTTATTAATAAGCGGCTTTCTTCAGCCAAAAAGAAACCCTTAAAATTTTCATTTTAAGGGCTGGGAAAAATCAGGCTGCTTTACGGAGTAAAGGCACACCGGTGACTTTCTGAATTTCATCAAAACTGACATCGGGTGCCAGTTCTACAAGTTGAATACCTTCAGGTGTGACATCCAATACACCTAAGTCAGTAATAATCCGGTTCACTACGGCCTGGCCAGTAAGCGGAAGACTACATTGTGAAACAATTTTAGGCGTACCATCTTTAGCGCAGTGTTCCATCAGCACCACAACTTTCTGTACGCCTGCAACCAGATCCATGGCACCACCCATGCCTTTGACCTTCTTGCCTGGAATCATCCAGTTGGCCAGATCACCATTTTCTGAGACTTCCATAGCCCCCAGAATGGCGATATTGACATGACCGCCACGGATCATGGCAAAGGAATCGGCACTGGAAAAGAAAGAAGCACCTTTGCGGGCAGTTACCGTCTGTTTGCCAGCATTGATCAGGTCTGCATCCACAGTATCGGCCGTTGGAAATTCTCCAATACCCAACAGACCATTCTCAGACTGTAGCCAGACATTAATATTCTCTGGAATATAGTTGGCGACTAAGGTTGGCAGACCAATACCCAGATTCACATAGAAACCATCTTCAAGTTCCTGTGCGGCGCGCTGCGCCATTTCATTACGTGTCCAAGCCATGATCAAGCCTCCGCCTTTAAAGTCATTTGTTCAATACGTTTTTCCGGTTGGGTATTGAGTACAATCCGGTTCACATAAATGCCGGGAAGATGAATTTCATCTGGATCAAGGGCACCGATCTCGACAATTTCTTCAACTTCAGCAATGGTCACTTTACCAGCCATGGCACAGACCGGATTGAAGTTCTGGGCAGTCTTACGGAAAATCAGGTTGCCGGCTTTATCGGCCTTATAGGCTTTAACCAGAGCCACATCAGCAGTTAAGGATTCTTCCAGAATATAAGACTTGCCATTGAATTCGCGGACATCTTTACCTTCAGCAATGACGGTTCCAACACCGGTCGCGGTATAGAAAGCGGGAATACCTGCACCACCGGCACGTAATTTTTCCGCCAACGTGCCTTGTGGAGTCAGTTCAACTTCGAGTTCGCCACTTAAGTATTGGCGTTCAAATTCCTTGTTCTCGCCCACATAGGAAGAGATCATTTTTTTAATCTGTTTGGTTTCCAGCAATAGACCCAAGCCAAAGCCATCGACACCGGCATTATTAGAAATACAGGTCAGATTTTTGGCACCGGTTTCTTTTAAAGCTGCAATGAGGGCTTCTGGGATACCACATAGACCAAAACCGCCTACCGCAAGGGTATGTCCATCCTGGACCACGCCGTCTAAAGCAGCTTTTGCACTGTCATACACTTTATTTGACATTTTTACCTCGATTTATTCTTCTCTTGCAGATCTCTTTCATCTAAAGATCTGCTGATTTCTATCCATGAGGACTTATAGAGTGTCCGGCTATTTCAAGTTTTTAAGCACAGGCTTTTTGCCAATAGGCATTGGCATAATTGGAAGGATTATTGCGTTGTAACACCTCACTGATATTACGGCTGGCCTGCATCAGGGCATCCAGTTGAATACCGGTTTCAAAGCCCATCTTGGAGAGCAGGTAATACAGGTCTTCAGTTGAAACATTGCCGGAAGCACCTTTGGCATAAGGACAGCCACCGAGACCGGCAATAGAGGAGTCAAATACCCGAATACCTTGTAATAGTGACTGGTAAATATTAGCGATGGCCATGCCATAGGTATTATGAAAATGGCCAGCCAACACTTTACTATCAATTTCTGAAAGACAAGCATCCCAGACGTTCTTCACGCGATCCGGAGTTGCTGTACCAATGGTTTCACCTAATGACACTTCATAGCAGCCCATATCTAGTAAGCGCTGCGTAACTTTTACGACCTGCTTCGGATCAATTGCACCTTCATAAGGGCAGTCCACCATGCAGGAGACATAGCCACGAACCTTGACATCATTAGCTTTGGCAGCGGCCATCACATCTGCAAACTTTTCAAAGCTTTCATCAATCGAGCAGTTGATGTTCTTGCGGGTAAAGCTTTCAGAAGCTGCGGTAAATACCGCAACTTCTTTACAACCCACAGCCAGCGCTGATTCAAAACCTTTCATATTTGGCGTCAGTAAACTGAATTGGATATTCGGATCTTTAGGCAAGCTGGCAAATAGCACATCGCTATCTGCCATCTGTGGGACCCATTTGGCTGAAACACAGGAACCGACTTCAATTGCCTGTAAACCTGTTTTCATCAGATCTAGAATCAGGTTTTTGCGGTCATCTAGTGTTAAAGGTGTTTTTTCGTTTTGCAGGCCATCGCGTGGCCCGACTTCTACGATTTTAACGAAATCTGTCATGCAACTTCCTCCGCTAGAGGCTGGAACTCTACCAGTTCATCGCCAGCTTTAACCTGGTCACCTTTCTGAAAGTATGAGTTTGCGATAATGCCATCATGCGGAGCGCGAATGGTATATTCGATCTTCATTGCTTCCAAGGTCAGCAGTACATCGTCTTTTTTCACTTTGTCATTTGCCGCGACCAGAACCTGAGTAATCACGCCAGGCATTGGCGCAGTCAAGTTATTTTCAGTGCCTTGTTCATCCCGGCCATTAAAATCAGACTTCAGATAAGTAAACTTGTAACTTTGACCATTCTGGAACAGGGTAATGCCATGCTCAGTCCGGCTAAATGCCAATTTCTGCTGCTGACCTGCAAGATTTAACTGGAGTAGGTGTTGATCGAGCAGCTCACCCTGGATAGTGAGTGTCTGGCCTTCATAATTTGCCAGGAAGCTATTTTCTAGCGCTTTAAAGCTCACCACACGTAAAACGTCATTACATTGTAATTTAATTGTATAGCTATTTTGCTGATTCAGACGCCAAAATGCCTTTTGCTGCCAGACTGGATTATTGCTCGTCGGGTTTTGAGCCAGACGCGATAACAGTTCAACCAAGGCTGCAGTGACCACTAATTCTGCACTGATATCAGCAGATGGTTTGAGTAGGAACTCTTCTTCACGTTGAATCAGGCCAGTATCGAGATGGGCATTTTTAAATGAATCACATAATACTAAGCGATCAAGAAAAGCGATGTTATTGCCAAGACCATCGACATGAAACTGACCCAAGGCATGATGCATCTGGGTTAAAGCAGCTTCACGGTTTTTGCCCCAAACAATCAGTTTGGCAATCATCGGATCATAATAGGTGCTGATTTCATCACCTTCGACAATGCCACTATCCACACGCACGCTGTCATTTTGTTCTGGATAGTGCAAATAGCTGATCTGACCGATGGCAGGAATAAAACCTTTTTCTGGTTCTTCGGCATAAACACGGGCTTCCAGTGCATGACCGTGTATCTGTAATTCATGCTGCTGTTTCGGTAAAGGTTCACCGAACGCTACACGTAACTGCCATTCCACCAGATCCTGACCGGTGATCATTTCAGTGACTGGATGCTCAACCTGCAGACGGGTGTTCATTTCCATGAAGTAAGCAGTACCGTCTTGCTCAACGATGAACTCGACTGTACCGGCACCGACATAATTTACAGCACGTGCAGCATCAATTGCGGCTTGGCGCATCGCCTCAAGTTTGTCTTCTGGCATTTTAGGTGCAGGTGCTTCTTCCAGAACTTTCTGGTGACGACGCTGCACGGAGCAATCACGTTCAAACAGATGCACATAATTGCCATGTGTATCACCAAAGACCTGAACTTCAATATGGCGTGGCTGCACGACATAGCGTTCAATCAGCACATCTTCATTGCCGAAGCTGGAACGTGCTTCGCTTTTACAGGAAGCGAGTGAACTCAGGAAATCTTCACTACGCTCGACCAGTCGCATGCCTTTACCGCCACCGCCAGCACTAGCCTTGATCAGTACTGGATAGCCAATACTGTCAGCTTGTTGTTTCAAGAAATCGGCATCCTGATTGGTACCATGATAGCCGGGGGTTAAAGGTACACCAGCTTTTTCCATTAAGGCTTTAGAGGTCGCTTTCAGACCCATTGCTAAGATCGCATCCACTGGCGGACCAATAAAGACAATGTTGTTATCCTGACAGGCCAGGGCAAACTGGTCATTTTCAGACAGGAAACCATAACCTGGATGAATGGCCTGAGCACCGGTAGTTTTTGCTGCCTGAATAATACGTTCAATCTGTAAATAACTTTGTGCAGCAGGCGATTCACCAATATGGATGGCTTCATCTGCCAGTTTGACATGCTGTGCCTGTGCATCGGCATCGGAATATATGGCAACGGTGGCAATCCCTAACTTTTTCGCTGTACGAATCACACGGCAGGCAATTTCACCACGATTGGCAATTAAAATCTTTTCAAACATCCTACGATCCTTCTTGTTGTTATGCCGTGGTCTTAATCCAGGCCGGGCTTTGTTTGTTTAAAAATGCATTCAGTCCATTTTTCGCCTCATCTCCCTGGCGAACATGGGCAATATGCTGTGCGGTTTTAAACAGCAGATCTTCAGTCAGGACCTGTTGATCGACCAGTTGAATCAGCTGTTTTGAGGCGTTTTGCGCTGCTGGTCCACCGAGTAAGAGCGCTTCCACAATCTCATCAATTTTGCTGTCGAGCTGTTCTGGTGCAGTCACTTCATGTGCCAGACCAATGGTTTTCGCCTGTTCAGCTGAGATTCGCTCAGCAGTCAGGAAATAACGTGACGCCTGACGGGCGCCAATCGCACGAATCACATACGGACTAATGGTCGAAGGGGCTAATCCTAAACGTACTTCAGACGTTGCAAACTTGGCATCAGTGCTGGCGATACAGATATCACAAGCGGCTGCCAGACCCATACCGCCGCCAAAAGCAATACCATGGACACGGGCAATCGTTGGCTGTTTCAAGGTCGCCAGACTTTGCAGCATTTTTGCCAGTTTGAGAGCATCGGCTTCATTGTCTGCCTGTGAGGCCTGACCGGCCTTTTTCATCCAGTTTAGATCCGCACCCGCAGAAAAGCTTTTACCTCGGCCTGCCAGAATCACTACACGTACATCATCACGCTGATTTAAAGACTGAAAGCAAGCATGTAGCTCTTCAATGACCTGGGTATTAAATGCATTGTGCAATTCAGCGCGATTAATCCAGACTGTTGCTACCTGATTCTGCTGTTCGAGCTGTAAAAATTGATAGTCCATTTTTGTCACCTCTTACATGCGGAACACGCCGAATTTGGTTGGCTGGATTGGTGCATTCATCGCTGCAGCCAGACTTAGGGCCAGGACTTCACGCGATTGCGCTGGATCAATGACACCGTCATCCCATAAACGCGCAGAAGCATAATAAGGATGGCCTTGGCGTTCATATTGGTCACGAATTGGCTGTTTAAACTGGTCTTCTTCTTCAGCTGACCAGGTTCCACCTTTTTGCTCAATCTGATCGCGTTTCAAAGTCGACAATACGCTAGAGGCCTGTTCACCGCCCATCACCGAAATACGTGAGTTTGGCCAGGTCCACATAAAGCGTGGCGAGTAAGCACGGCCACACATGCCATAGTTACCGGCACCAAAAGAACCGCCAATCACCAGAGTCAGTTTAGGCACATTGGCTGTCGCGACGGCCATCACCAGCTTGGCACCATTTTTAGCAATACCTTCATTTTCATACTGACGACCCACCATAAAGCCGGTGATGTTTTGCAGGAAGATCAGCGGAATATTGCGCTGGGTACATAGTTCAATAAAATGCGCGCCTTTTTGTGCAGACTCAGAGAATAAAATTCCATTGTTGGCAATAATTCCAACTGGCATTCCATAGAGCTTGGCAAAGCCAGTGACCAGGGTAGTCCCAAAGCGTGCCTTGAATTCGTCAAAGCGTGAACCGTCGACAATACGCGCAATCACTTCACGGATATCAAACGGTTTACGTGCATCGCTTGGCACAATGCCATACAGCTCTGAACTGTCAAAACGCGGTGCTTCAATTTCATCTGCAGTTTTATTTGGCTTTTTATTCAGGTTCGCCACAATGTTGCGGGCAATGGCAATTGCGTGTTCATCATTTTCTGCCAGATGATCGGCAACCCCAGATAAACGGGTGTGTACATCACCACCGCCTAGATCTTCACTAGAAACCACCTCACCAGTAGCTGCTTTCACCAGAGGAGGGCCACCGAGGAAAATTGTACCTTGATTACGCACAATAATGGTTTCATCAGACATTGCTGGCACATAAGCACCACCTGCCGTACAGCTACCCATCACCACTGCAATCTGGGCAATACCTAGACTCGACATACGTGCCTGATTGTAAAAGATACGGCCGAAGTGATCACGATCCGGGAATACTTCATCCTGTAAAGGCAGATAAGCACCGCCAGAATCGACCAGATAAATACATGGCAAATGATTTTGCTCAGCAATTTCCTGGGCACGTAAATGCTTTTTCACCGTAAGTGGATAATAAGTACCGCCTTTGACTGTGGCATCATTGGCCACGATCATGCAGGTCACACCATTCACCTGGCCCACACCTGCGACCACGCCTGCTGCAGGAACATCATCCTGATAAACCTGATAGGCAGCCAGTTGACCGATTTCCAAAAAAGCTGTGCCTGGATCAATTAAATGATTAATCCGTTCACGCGGCAGTAATTTGCCGCGATCCAGATGTTTCTGACGGGCAGTTTCTCCGCCACCCAAGGCAATTTTTTCTACTTTCTGTTTAAGGTCATCCACCAGTTGCAGCATGGCAGCCTGGTTGGTCTTAAACTCTTCACTACGTATATTGATTTTGCTCTGTAACTGATTCATGACGAACATCCTTGTTTGATTCTAAGTGTTAATATTTAGGCTGTTTCGTTGAAGAGCTCACGGCCAATGAGCATGCGGCGGATTTCAGAAGTTCCGGCACCAATTTCATAGAGTTTGGCATCGCGCCATAAACGGCCTGCAGCAAATTCATTGATATAACCGTTACCACCTAGGGTCTGAATGGTTTCACCCGCCATCCATGTGGCTTTTTCAGCGGCATATAAAATGGCACTGGCAGCGTCTTTACGCAGGCTACGGCTATGATCGGCCTTGTCACATTCAGCACCAACGGCATACACCAGTGCCTTACTCGCCAGCCAGGTAGAGTACATGTCAGCAATTTTGCCTTGCATCAACTGGAATTCACCCAGTGCCTGACCAAACTGTTTACGGTCATGAATATAAGGAATCACGGTATCCATGCAGGCATCCATAATGCCCAGTGGGCCAGCACTGAGAACCGCACGTTCGTAGTCCAGACCACTCATCAGCACTTTAGCTCCATTGCCGACACCGCCAAGCACGTTTTCTTTCGGAACTTCGACATTGTCAAAAAACAGGGGATAAGTATTGGAACCGCGCATACCCAGTTTGTCTAAGTGGGTGCCGTGACTAAAACCTGGCATATTTTTCTCAACCAGGAAGGCGGTCATGCCTTTGGCGCCAGCTTGTAAATCGGTTTTGGCATAGACGACGAGTACATCGGCATCACCGCCGTTAGTGATCCACATCTTGGAACCGTTGAGTAGATAATGATCGCCTTTGTCTTCAGCTTTCAGTTTCATGCTGACTACATCTGATCCGGCATTCGGCTCAGACATGGCCAGTGCACCGACATATTCGCCAGAAATCAGTTTTGGCAGGTAGCGCTGTTTTTGTTCTTCATTACCATTTCGCTTAATTTGGTTTACACATAGGTTAGAATGGGCGCCATAGGACAAACCAATGGATGCTGAAGCACGGGAAATTTCTTGCATGGCAATAATATGGGCCAGATACCCCAGATTGGTACCGCCATATTCTTCACTGACCGTTAAACCAAGTAGGCCCATATCACCAAATTTTTTCCAGAGGTGAGCCGGGAATTCATTGTCACGGTCAACTTGCTGGGCAATTGGGGCAATTTCCTTGGCGCAAAAAGCGGCCACTGAATCACGAAGCGCAATAAGAGTTTCATCCAAACCGAAATCTAAGCTTTGTAAATTCATTCTTCATCCATCCTGAGATTATATTTGTTGTGTCCAAAAGCATTTTTGTTGTGCTTGTTTTTTTAACATACAACGAAAAATTAAAAAAGTGAACCTATATTCACAAAATGATTTACAATTCATTTTATCTGGTTGAGAATAAGATTATGAGTTATAAAAGATCATCACTGATGCAGGAACGAATGGAACAAAATCGTTTGTCGATTTTACAGTCTGCTCGTGAACTGATTACTCAAGGGGGCTTTAAAGAGGCGTCGATTCAGGCGATTGCAGAACGCGCAGGCGTTTCTACAGGGCTGGTATATCGATATTTTGAGAACAAAAGCCAGATTTTGATTGAAGTTTTGTCGGCAGCGATTCAGCATGAAGTGGGAATTCTTGTTTCCATTGCCGGGTCAGATTTATCGCCAAAACTAAAATTGCAAAAATCTGTTACAACTTTTGTGAAACGTGCCATGAATAGCCCCCAGTTGGCGTATTCACTTATGTTTGAACCGGTTGATCCGGAAATGGAACATGAGCGTTTTCGCAGTAAACAGCTGCTTAAACAAAGCATTAAGGAAATCCTGGCCGAAGGAAAGGTGAATGGAGAGTTCGAGTTTGAAGATTTAAATACGGCAGCTTTGGGCGTGGTGGGTGCCATGACCTTTGTCGTGATTGAACCTTTGAATCCGTCCCGTAATGTGATGTTTGATCAGAACTACAAGGATCACTTTGTCAAACAGATTGCCGATTTTTGTGTTAACGCAGTACATCGACAGGAGGGAAATTCAGCAGCATAGACACACAAAAACAGGCACATAGACAAGGTCGTCGTGGTCATAAAACAATTAGTAAAGTTGAAAATCAGAATTACAAAGAATCAAGGAGATCGATTCAATGACACAAGTACGGTTAAGCTATGCCTATGGAACCAGCAGCCAGCCTTTATTGGGTATGACGATTGGTGAAAAATTTGATCAGGCTTGCGAACAATATGCAGATCGCGATGCAGTCGTCAGCATGCATCAGAACATACGCCTGAGTTATCGGCAGCTACAGGATCAGGTCAATGCCTTTGCCTGTCAGTTGCTGAAATTGGGTATGCAAAAAGGTGACCGTCTGGCGATCTGGTCGCCGAACTGTGTGGAATGGACTATTACCCAGTTCGCAGCTTTCAAGGCAGGCATTATTCTGGTTAACCTGAATCCGGCCTATAAAAGCAATGAGCTGGAATATGTCCTGAATAAAGTGTCCTGTAAGGGACTGGTCATTGCATCGCAGTTTAAAACCACGGACTATCAGGAAATTCTGACCAAAATTGCGCCTGAATTAAAACAGGCTGAAAATAAATTACTAAATGCAGAACGTCTCCCACATTTAAAGCATGTCATTAAAATTGATGAGCAGCAGCATACGGGTATTCATCGTTTTCAGGATTTAATGCCTACACCAAGTGCTCAAGAACTGGAACAACTGCAACAGATCTCCACTGATTTGCAGTTCGATGAAACTATTAATATCCAGTTTACGTCAGGCACTACAGGTAACCCTAAGGGTACAATGCTGACCCATAACAATATTTTAAATAATGGTTACTTTGTCGGTGAGGCGATTCACTTAAGTCCAGAAGACCGTGTCTGTATTTCTGTTCCACTATTCCACTGCTTTGGCATGGTAATGGGCAATCTGGCCTGTATTACCCATGGTTCAGCCATGATTTATCCATCTGCCGTATTTAATCCGCTGGAAACCTTAAAAGCCATTCAGCAGGAAAAATGTACGGCAGCTTATGGCGTACCGACCATGTTTATTGCCGTACTGGAACATGAGCAGTTTGACGAATTTGATCTATCCAGTCTGCGTACCGGCATTATGGCGGGTAGCCCGTGTCCGCAGGAAATTATGCAGCGCGTGATTGAGCGGATGCATATGTCCGAAATTACCATCTGTTATGGCATGACTGAAACTGCTCCGGTAAGTGCCCAGAGTTCTACTGAAGACAGTGTTGAACGTCGTGTCAGTACAGTTGGCCGTGTCCATCCGCATCTGGAAGTGAAAATTGTCGATGAAAATGGCAAGGTGGTGCCGCGCGGTCAACTGGGTGAACTCTGTGTGCGTGGTTATTCCGTGATGCTCGGTTATTGGGAAGATCAGGACAAGACTCAGGAAGTGATTGATGCTGCACGCTGGATGCATACCGGTGATATTGCTGAAATGGATGATGAAGGTTTTGTCAAAATTAAGGGACGTATCAAGGATGTGGTCATTCGTGGCGGTGAAAACCTGTTCCCGAAAGAAATTGAAGATTTCCTTTACACCCATCCAGCGGTGTCAGATGTGCAGGTGATTGGCGTGCCAGACCATAAATATGGTGAAGAGCTTTGTGCCTGCATTATCCTACATGAGAATGATCCATGTACCGAAGAAGCCATCCGCCAGTATTGTGCCGAGCATATTTCTCACAATAAAGTGCCGCGTTATGTGCGTTTCTTCCATGAATTTCCAATGACGGCTTCAGGTAAGGCACAGAAGTTCAAGTTGCGTGAATTTATGCGTGAAGAATTAAATTTAAAAGAGATTGCTTAAATTAATTAAAGCTAAGTTTAAATAGTATTTGATCAGATGACCTGGCGGCATGGATGCCGCCGTTTCATTGTATGGCAAGGATGCCATATCAATGAAACAGAGGGGTTTGGTTACTTTGCCCAGTCAAAGTAACGAAGCACCTGCACAATGGAAGAAGAATCCATCTTGCAAATTGAGGTCATGTATTTAGCAATTTCTTTAAATAGATAAAAATCTATTTCTATATAAATCAGAGTAAACAGATGGCAAAAAACTTTCACAGTGAAGTGGTGGTCGCCAGTTATGATGATCATATCCGTAAACTGATTCCTGGCTATGAACTGGTGCATCAACAGATTGAAGCAATACTCAGTACTGAGCTTCCAGAAAATGCACATATCCTGATCGTGGGTTGCGGTACTGGTTATGAGCTATCTTATTTATTGCAGCAGCATCCCAACTGGACATTTACTGCGATTGATCCTTCCGCTGCAATGCTTGAGCAGGCAAGGAAGCATCTGGCTTCTATTGGAGCTGAACAACGAGTTCAGTTTATACAGTGCACCACTCAGGAACTGGATCAGCAAAATACTTTCGATGCTGCACTTGCTATTTTAGTCGCCCATTTTATTCCTGAACCTCAGAAATCTGATTTTTTTCAGGCTATCTATCAGAGCCTTAAAGCTGGCCGGATCGCATTGACCTATGATCTGATGCAGCCAGAAGGTGAGAATGAATTAAAGGTGATGCAAAAAATGGCACAGCAAACAGGACTTAGTGTGCAGCAAAGCGAAAATATGCTGGCCAGATTGCAGCAGGACTTTTTTCTGATTTCAGCGGAAGATTCAAATGAACTTTTAACAAAAGTCGGATTTAAACAACACAAAATTTATAGTCAAATCATGAATTATTATGGTTTTTTACTCAGAAAATAAAGATCATGATACTTTATATGAATTTTAAAGTTTAAGAGAATAATCAAGGAAGTTTAAGAAGAATGTCAGCATATTATAGTTTGATCCAGCGCGAGCAGCATGCAGATGGCAGTACTACTGCCTATTATCGTTCCAATATTCATGCTCAAGGTGCGTGGAATCCTCATGAACAGCACATGGCACCAGCAACTGGTATTCTATGTGTTGAACTAGAACAGTTTCAGCCTAGATCAGAAATGCGCATTGGCCGGGTTGGACTGGATATTTTTGGACTGATTGCATTTGGTGAGTTTTCTATTACTACGCGCATGATCCGTCCTGGCAAAACTATTGAACTGATTGAGGCGGAAATGTGTGCCAATGGAAAAACCTGTATCGTTGCACGTGCCTGGAGGATGCTGACTTCGGATAGCCAGGCTATTGCAGGTATCGAAGATTTTACGATCGAAAGTCCTGATTCTTTACCGGTTTGGGAGGGTATGAGTTGCTGGCCGGGTGGTTATATTCAAAGTATTGAAACCCGCGCACATACCGACCATCGTGCAGGCAAAGGCATTGTCTGGCTTAGAAATTCACTGGATATGGTCGAAGGACAACCGACTACAGATTTTAGCCGTTTACTGGGTATGGTCGATACCGCGAATGGCGTTGTGCCACGTCAGGATCCAAATGCGGGCTGGGGATTCCCGAATCTGGATTTGCAGATTCATATGCACCGTCTGCCGCAAGGTGAATGGCTGGGGCTTGAAGTGGTGCAACAGTATGGTGAAGATGGGATTGGTCTCACCAGCGGTGTACTGCATGATATTCACGGGCCTTTCGGTCGCAGTGAACAGATTTTGACCTTACGTAAATTCTAAATCTGGTTCAAAAGCAAAAGGATGAATTGATTCATCCTTTTTTTATTGGCATGCTGTGCGCAATGGTTCAGGAATATTGATGAATGCGGATTAGTATTATTGGGGCAGGGCGAGTGGCTTATCATCTTGCCCGTGTATTGTCAGCACAACATGAAATTGTACAGATCTACAGCCGGACTCTGGATAAAGCACAGCAACTGGCTGATCAATTTAAAGCGCAAGCCATCGCTCAACCTGAGAATCTGAATCAGAATATAGATTTGATGATCATTGCTGTGAGTGATCAATCAATTGCTGAGGTCATCAAACAAGTCCATTCTTATTTACAAGATGTGCTGATTGTCCATACTTCAGGCAGTACTCATCTAAATGTTCTAGCAGATGTACATGCAAAGTCTGGCGTCTTTTATCCATTGCAAACCTTTAGTTTGGAACGTGAAATTGACTGGGAAAATACGCCTTTATTTATTGAAGCACCTGAGCCAGAAGATCAAGAAATCTTAACTCATTTAGCAAATAGCCTAAGCGAACGAGTTTATCAATATAGTTCACAACAACGTTTGAGCTTGCATCTGGCTGCAGTATTTGCCTGCAATTTTAGCAACTACTGTTATGACATGGCTAAGCAGGTGGTAGATGCACAGCAGGTAGACTTTAGCCTGCTTTATCCATTGATTCTGGAAACAGCCCATAAAGCGACGCAAAATGATCCTCGCCAAGGACAGACTGGACCTGCGATGCGTGGTGATCAGAATATTCTGAATATACATCAGCAGATGTTAGAGCAGTCTCAGCGACAAGACTTGGCAGATGTATATAACTTACTCAGTCAACAGATTTTAGAACGCCATCAGATCTAATAAAAAAGCGCTGAATAATCAGCGCTTTTTAGATTTATAGATATTAAGAAATTTTCTTAAAGATAAAATCATTAATCTTGTGGCCGGCTTCGATTCCGCGACGCTCAAACTTGGTTTGTGGACGCCATTCAGGGCGAGGGTAGCTGTTGCCTTTACCTGCGAGGTTTTCTAAACGTGGACGTTCTTCCAGAACTTCCAGCATCCACTCAGCATACGGTTCCCAGTCTGTTGCAGCATGGAAAGTACCGCCAAGTTCCAGTTTTTGCTCAACCAATGGCATGCGGTCATGAGATACAAAACGGCGTTTAAAGTGACGTTTTTTCTGCCATGGATCAGGGAAATACAGCTGAACGGTGTTGATGCTATTGTCTGGCATTTCACGAAGTACCTGAATCGCATCAGCATCCAGTACACGTAAGTTCGTCACGCCAGCCATACCTGCTTCATACACGCACTGCGCAATACCCGGTACATGCACTTCGATTCCGACAAAGTTACGTTCAGGATTCGCTTTAGCCATGAGTACCAGTGAACGACCCATACCGAAACCGATTTCGACAGTCAGCGGACGTTCAGGATGCTCAAAATGCTGACGCAAGTCACCCACCGGATATTCCAAAATTAAGTGACCATATTGTTCAAGCGCAGTACGTTGAGAGGTATTTAATGGCGCTGAGCGGCGCATAAACGTTACAATTTCACGGTGCTCGCTTAAATTGTCCAGCTCCACGACTTGCTGGTCTAATTGATCGTTCGACATAATTTTGGCAAATCTAAAAATTCAGAATGCGGTATTTTAAGTCCTGAGCGGTGCAAGTCAAACTTTTCTCGGTATTTCTCCATAAAAATCGAGCCAGAGATCTCAGACAAAATAAAAGAGCCAATCGGCTCTTTTACAGATCAAGCTTGATTAGGTACTAAAACGGTCGATCAAAGTGCTACTGGCTTCATTTAAACCGATTACAGTCACGTCTATGCCTTGGGCTTTAAACTTCTGGATGACGTTATTGAGCATATTTACTGAAGTCACATCCCAGATATGTGCATGCGTCAGATCCAGCTCAACATGATCCAGTTTTTCTTTAAAATCAAAAAACTGGTAGAACTTTTCTGTACTACTGAAAAAGATCTGTCCAGAAATCACATAGCTACGTGAATTAGGCTTATGCAAATAAGTCGAGACATGTACAGTTCTTTCCAGTTTATTAATAAAAAACAAGGCAGAGAGCAATACACCGACAAATACACCGAGCGCCAGGTTATGAGTAGCAAGCACAACAATAATCACCGCAATCATCACGGTATTAAATTCTAGCGGATGCTTGCCAAATTGTTTTATTGCACCCCACTGGAAAGTAGTAAATGACACCATAATCATAATGGCAACCAGCGCAGCCATAGGAATATAAGCCAGCCAGTCTTTCAGGAAGACCACCAGACACAGTAAAAACACCCCAGCCACCAAAGTGGATAAACGGGTACGTGCACCTGAAGAGACATTGATAATCGACTGGCCAATCATGGCACAACCGGCCATTCCGCCCATAAAACCGCTGACAATATTGGCCATACCCTGACCACGACATTCCTGATGTCGATCACTTTCAGTTCCAGTAACTTCATCAATCACTGTAGTCGTCATCATACTTTCAAGCAGACCTACAGTGGCTAAAGTAAAGGAATAAGGCAGGATAATCTGCAAAGTTTCCAGGTTCAGTGGAATTTCTGGAAGAAGAAAGACGGGCAAGGTATCTGGAAACTGTCCCAGATCGCTCACAGTACGCATATCTGCACCAAGCAATAACGCAAGTGCGCTCAGCACGACGATACATATCAGAGGTGATGGAATCGCTTTACCGATTTTCGGAATATAAGGAAATAGATAGATAATTGCCAAACCTACTAAAATGAACAGATAACCCGTACTGTCCATCCGGTGAATTTCCGGGATTTGTGCCACAAAAATCAGGATCGCGAGGGCATTCAAGAAACCATATACCACAGCCTGCGACACAAAACGCATCAGCTTGGCAACTTTAAAAAAGCCCGCAATCACCTGAATGATTCCGGTCAGAATCGTGGCTGCAAGCAGGTATTGCAATCCATGATCCTTGACCAGCGTAATCATCAATAGTGCCATTGCACCTGTAGCCGCAGAAATCATGGCAGGACGAGCACCGAAAAAGGCAATGGACACGGCAATACAGAAAGAGGCATATAAGCCGACTTGCGGATCGACACCGGCAATCGCAGAAAAGGCAATAGATTCAGGAATCAGGGCGAGTCCAACCACCAAACCTGCCAGTACATCAGTCCGGATATTGGAAAACCATTCTTCTTTTTTCAGGTTAATCACGAAATATCATCTAAATTTTGAGAACCTGCGTATCTTAAACAGATACAGATAAAAATCTACACAAGATTGACTTGCAAAAGCCTGTAAATTCCTCAATATTGGATATGTAACTGTGCTGAATGACAGTTACGCTTTTTTGCAATTTACAGGTTTGATCACTTGAAAGTTTGTCAGAAGCGATTTAAAACATTGAGAAGTGTATAACAAGGATCAGAAATGAAGCTTTACTATTCGCCAGGCGCGTGCTCTTTGGCAGCTCATATTATTTTAAATGAAATTAATGTCGATTTTGATTTGGAACGTGTTGACTTAAAAACCCATAAAACAGAAAAAGGTGCAGATTATTACGAAATTAACCCAAAGGGTTATGTACCAGCATTAGAAATTAATCCGGGTTTAATTCTTACAGAAAATGTTGCAATTTTACCGTTTCTTGCTCAACACGATCCAAAACAAGATCTGATTCCACCTTCTGGCATGGGACGTGCCAAAGTGTTGGAGTGGTTAGGTTATCTCAACTCAGAACTGCATGATGCTTATGCTGTATTCTTCACTGGAAAATTATCAGATGAAGCCAAAGAAAAAGCCTATGCAGAAATTGACCGTTTATTGAGTTATATCGATAAGGCCATTGGTGAATCGGACAATGATTATCTGGTCGATGATAATTTCGGTCCGGCAGATGCTTACCTGTTTGTTCTGACCAACTGGTCGAACCAGATTGAACATGATCTGAGTCCATATAAAAATATTATTCATATCCGTAATAAGGTTGCAGAACGTCAGTCTGTACAGATTGCAATGCGTGATGAAGGTTTGATTCCTTAATAATGAAATTTTGAAAAAGCGCCATAAGGCGCTTTTTTTATTGCTTCCAAAGTGATTATTGATATTTAGTCAATAATGATTTGCAAAATCACTGCTTTTTATCAATAAGCAGAGCCTATATAGTGCCTGCATAAATTTTTGGTTTCAGGTTCTTTCTATGAAAAATATTCTATTAATTAATGGCGCAAAAGCTTTTGCCCATTCAAATGGTCAGTTAAATGATACTTTGGCCGAACTGGCACAAGAAGTATTAACAAAGCTGGGGCATCAGGTTCAGGTGACTCGTGCTGACAGTGAATATGATGCAAAAACTGAAGTGGAAAAATATCTTTGGGCAGATACGGTCATTTACCAAATGCCAGGCTGGTGGATGGGTGCGCCGTGGCCAGTGAAAAAGTATATTGATGATGTTTTTACCAAAGGGCATGGCAGCCTGTATGCTAATGATGGTCGCTCACGTTCAGATGCTTCAAAAAAATATGGCTCAGGTGGCCTGATTCACGATAAAAACTATATGTTATCTCTTACCTGGAATGCACCGATGGATGCGTTTACGGATACCGAGCAGTTTTTTCATGGCGTGGGCGTAGACGGCGTTTACCTACCTTTTCATAAAGCCAACCAATTCTTGGGGATGCAGGCTTTACCGACTTTTATTGTGAATGATGTAATTAAAGCCCCTGAAGTTGAAGCGTATATCGCACAGTACCGTGAACATTTAACTCAAATTTTTGCTTAATCAGGAGATATGACCATGCTAACCGTTATTGCTGAAATCATCTGTCATTCGGAACAAGATATGAAAACAGTGCTGGATTCATTTAACAACATCCGCACAAAGGTATTACAAGAGCCAGGCTGTCATCTTTATGATGTCTATATTGATCATCCGGCAATTGAGAGCCGATTACAGACCAAAGTGCCTTTTTCAATCATGATGTTTGAAAAATGGGAAAGCATCCAGCATCTGGAAACCCACATGCATAGTGTAAATATGCAGCAACATGCTAAAGCCACTCAAGGTGCGGTTGCGAGTGTAAAGATTCGGATTTTAGAAGCACTTTAAGCTGTAATTCTCAGTTTGAAAGAGTTTGTAATATTTAATTTTATTCGAACTCTTGTGGCTGATTAAATTGAACCTGTTCAAGTTTCTGTGCGTAGCGGTGTTTTAAGGTGGACCATTGAACTTTGGCAGGTTGCGTCTGTTCTGAAAATTCATTTTCATCTATTGTAGTTTTTAGCTTGCCTGTTAAAAAGTTAATGCTTCGTGCTGTACTCTCACCCGAGGCACGGTGAAAATCATCTACATCATAGCCAATCAATTTAAAAGCATTATCTTGGTATCGAAAGGTATAAGTATAATTGGTGACATACCATGAACCACAGCTTAGCCAGTAGTGTAAATGAACCCGAAGTACACCTTTTTGAATGCTTAAGGCTTCGGATTCACCAAGTGGATCAGCGAGACAAGGTGATTCAACATCACCTTCGCTTGGCAAAGTAGTATTGCTAGCTGCAAGTTGATAACCATTTTCTTGCTTGAATAAAATCAAAAGTTTTCGTTTGTTGGTATTCAGAACATGATTGCCTACACCTGCATTTGCAACAAGATTTTCGGGATTAGTATCTTCAATAATCAGCGCGAGATCTGCTTGACCGTCCTGATTTAAATCGCCTTGCGCTTTTTCTAGAACTTTCCAGTTTTTCGGAACAAAAGATTGATAGCTTGATTTTAGAGAACTGCCTGTCTGAGGTGTTGCACATGCACTTTGTGTAAATGCTATACATAGCAGGGTGCTAAATAGGAAAGGCAGTTTGATCTGATGAAGCATCGGTTTAAATTCCTTTTATTTATAATTTTATTGATGGTCAAAGCTGAGTGATAAGTTTAGCAAAATAGGTTGAGTCATCTCTTTGAATATTGGATAGATATTTATGGTGAACTTTTAATATTCAATCTTCAAATTTAAATTGGGTATCTAAATTTAAAAGTTCAGGAGTTTGCTGGAAACTCCTGAACAGATTGATATGATTTAAATAATTTTTTGGGCCTCTAGCCTCGATTATTATTTAAAGAAATAACCGGTTTCAGGTGAGCTGGCATTGGCCATGCGTTTGCGTGGCATACGACCGGCCAGGAATGCTTCACGACCTGCTTCAACCGCTTTACGCATCGCAGAGGCCATTAAGACCGGATTTTGTGCTGCTGCAATGGCTGTATTCATCAGTACGCCGTCACAGCCCAGTTCCATGGCAATCGCTGCATCACTGGCAGTACCGACACCCGCATCGACCAGCACAGGCACTTTGGCATTTTCTTTAATGATTGAAATGGTATGTGGATTCAGAATCCCCAGACCAGAACCGATCAGGCTACCCAAAGGCATGATTGCTACGCAGCCCATACTTTCCAGTTCTTGTGCCACGATCGGATCATCTGAGGTATAGACCATGATTTCAAAACCGTCATCAATCAGGGTGCGCGCTGCTTTCAAGGTTTCAGTAATATTTGGATAAAGAGTCTTTTCATCACCCAGAACTTCTAGTTTCACCAGGTTATGACCATCCAAGAGTTCACGTGCCAGCATACAGGTACGTACTGCGCTATTGGCATCAAAACAGCCTGCTGTATTTGGCAAAATGGTGTATTTTTCTGGTGGAACCACTGAAAGCAGATTAGGTTGGTCTGGATGCTGACCAATATTCACCCGGCGAATAGCAACCGTTACAATTTCTGCACCGCTGGCCTGAATGGCCTGATCTGTTTCATTTAAATCTTTATATTTGCCTGTGCCTACTAAAAGACGAGACTGGAATTGGCGTGAACCGATCTGTAATAAATCTTGCATAATTGTTCCAAGTGTTATTAGCCGCCACCGACTGCGTGAATAATTTCTATTTTGTCCGCTTCACAAATGGGCGTTTCACCCAATCTGCTTTTAGAAATAATCATTTCATTGACCTCAACTGCAAAGCGCTTACCCTCAAGCGCCAGACTTTGAACCAGCTCCAGCAGGTTCTTGCATTGAGTTTCTTGTTGTTCGCCATTGATATATACCAGCATCTTGGCAACCCTCCATGATTATTGATTAAAGCATCAGACCTATTTGAGGTATTTTACGGCATTCCAGGCCAGAATTAACCAGCCAGCAATCATTAAGGCACCACCAATTGGCGTAATTGCACCTAAACCGCGCGGCAGACCCATTGCCATGACATAGAGTGAGCCACAGAACAGGAAAATTCCCGCCTGAATCAGGAGAAAACTCCATTTGATTGGCAATTCAGGAATCACTCGGCTGATCACTGCCAAAAGGAGTAACCCAAGAGCATGGTAGAAGAAATAATCTGTGGCCGTTTGCCACCAGGTCAACTGTGCTTCAGTCGCTCGAGTCTTTAAACCATGGGCACCAAATGCGCCGAGCATGACTGCAAGCGCAAGATTCAGTGCTGAAATCGCAATCCACATTTGAATTGATCTTCCCAATAAAGTTTGCGCTTAACCTTAGCATAAAAGCTAAGGCTGAAACACGGCATTAAAAGACAAAAAAGCCTTCATATATGAAGGCTTTTTCTTAAGATTAGTAGTTTATTAATTCAATACATCAGTTTGAAGACATTGCCACTTTGATTTTTTCCATTGCATTCTTTTCAAGCTGACGGATACGTTCGGCGGAAACGTTATATTCAGCTGCCAGTTCATGCAAGGTTGATTTTTCATCATCCAGCCAGCGACGCTGCAAGATATTGCGAGAACGGTCATCTAGCTGTTCCATCGCTTCATGCAGGGCAGAGGTACTTTGTTCCTCATAGTCTTCATTTTCAATCAGACGTGCCGGATCATAACGATTATCTTCCAGATATAGTGCTGGAGCAACGTGAGTTGAATTTTCGTCATCATCGTCACCTGATGCTTCAAATGCTGCATCATAAGCCGTCAATCGGCCTTCCATTTCCAGTACCTGTTCTGGTGTTACATTCAGGTCATTGGCAATCGACTGAGCTTCTTCAAGCGTTAACTTTTTAGAAGACTTTTTCAAGCTACGTAAATTGAAGAACAGTTTACGTTGCGCCTTCGTGGTCGCAATTTTGACAATACGCCAGTTACGAATTACATATTCATGAATTTCAGCTTTGATCCAGTGCACCGCAAATGACACCAGACGTACGCCCATACTCGGGTCAAAACGTTTAACGGCTTTCATCAAGCCAAGGTTGCCTTCCTGAATCAGGTCACCTTGAGGCAGGCCATAACCTGCATAACTACGTGCAATATGTACCACGAAACGCAAATGAGACATGACCAGCATTTTTGCTGCGTCCAGGTCTTGGTCGTAGTAATAGCGTTCGGCCAACTCTTTTTCTTGTTCGGCCGTTAAAATAGGAATTTGATTGACAGTGCTAATATAAGCACCAAGATTGACACCTGGCGCCGATAATGACAGGGGCATCAATTGATTGCGGCTGTCACTCATGTGTTCTCCTTGAAGTGCGGGGGATTTAACCCTTAACTAGGTTTTATCTTAATCCAAACTCTTCTCAAATAATGGATATTTGGGTAGAGAAATGTAAACTTTTATACGAGTATGGAGAGCATCCAGTTTAATTGAAAATTTTTAAGATTCAATCAGGTAGTGATACTCGGTTGCAGAAATCTGTTGAGATTCGTATTTTAACTGATGCATTTGGCAATACCGTGTAACATCAGTTTGACTATGTGGATCTGATGACTTTAGCAAGAATGTTTTGCCCTGATCTGCTTTTAATGCACGCTTTAACATCAGGAGCGGCATCGGACAGGGTTTACCCATGGCATCAATAATATGCGCTTGACCGTGGTTATCACTCATTTCCGTTTTATTCATATCGCAAAAAAAAGGCTATAAATATTAGCAAATAGGATGCCAAAACCCAACTATTTGGCTAAAAAGTTACATGAAATAATATATATAATTTTTCTGATATATATTGTGAAAAAAATAACTAAATCAAAAGGAACAAAGCTAAAAAATATCTATTAATTGTCATAAACCCATGTTAAGCTCGTTGCGTATTTAGGATTTCAGATAAACAAATTGATTGTTTTTCGCCCTATACACAATGGATGTAACCGGGATTTTGTTAATAGTTTTACAGAATGATTACAAGCTTAAAAATAATATTTTCAAACTTGTTTGCTCTGCTGTTTGCAACACCGGGTGGTCCTTTTTTTAGTATCAATGAGGATTAACTTATGACAGCTGCTCGTGAACAAGGCGTAGTTAAATGGTTCAACGACACTAAAGGCTTCGGCTTTATTCAACGCAACGGCGGTGATGACGTATTCGTTCATTTCCGTGCAATCCAAGGCGAAGGCCACCGTTCACTTCGTGACGGCCAACGTGTTGAATTCAGTGTAGTTAAAGGCCAAAAAGGCTTCCAAGCTGAAGAAGTTCAACCATTAGACTAATCTTCGGATTAAGCTAATAAACGCCCCAATATAAATTGGGGCGTTTTTTGTTTATACTATTCCATCTTAGTGATTATCAAATTAGAGCAGCGCTTTATGTCATCTGGTTTTGAAACCTTAAATTTACATCCCCAACTGAAAAAGGCAATTGATGCTTTAGGCTTTACCTCCATGACGCCGATTCAGCAGAAGGTTTTAAAATTCACCTTGGCAGGACATGATGCTATTGGTCGTGCACAAACGGGTACGGGTAAAACTGCTGCATTCCTAATTAGTGTGATTAATGACTTGCTGAATAATCCGGTGAAAGAGCAGCGTTATCGTGGTGAACCGCGTGCACTAATTCTGGCACCGACTCGTGAGCTGGCATTACAGATTGAAAGCGATGCGCATGAGCTGACCAAGTTTACTGACCTGAGTGTGGTAACACTTCTGGGTGGTGTAGATTTTGATAAACAAAAGGCACAACTCGATAAAGCGCCAGTGGATATTATGGTCGCTACTCCAGGACGTCTAATTGATTTTGTCGAGCAAAAAGAAGTCTGGCTGGATCAGATCGAATTCTTGGTGATTGATGAAGCCGACCGTCTACTGGATATGGGCTTTATTCCATCAGTAAAACGTATTGTGCGTTTCTCGCCACGCAAAGAGCAGCGTCAGACGCTGATGTTCTCTGCAACCTTTAGCTATGATGTGTTGAACCTGGCACAGCAATGGTTGTTTGAACCGGTGACTGTTGAAATTGAGCCAGAGAAAAAAACTAATGCCGATGTTGAACAGCGTGTTTATATGGTGGCTAAGGCAGATAAATACAAACTGCTACAAGACATTCTGCGTGATGAACCAATTGAAAAAGTCATGATTTTTGCTAACCGTCGTGATCAGGTGCGTAAGCTATATGATCATTTAAAACGTGATGGTTATAAGGTGGTAATGCTGTCCGGTGAAATTGCTCAAGACAAGCGTCTGAAAATGTTAGACCAATTCAAAAATGGTAAACATAACATCATGATTGCGACAGACGTTGCCGGTCGTGGTATTCATGTGGATGGTGTATCTCATGTGATTAACTTCACTTTGCCTGAACAGTCCGATGATTATGTACACCGTATTGGTCGTACTGGTCGTGCGGGAACGCGTGGTGTAAGTATCAGTTTCCTGGCGGAAGATGATGCGTTCTATCTGCCAGAGATTGAAAAAGCGATTGGACAGAAATTACCGCTGACCCGTTTAGAAGGCTATTGCTAATCTAAACTGCAAAAAAACCGCTCTTAAAGAGCGGTTTTTTATTACTGCACATGTTAAAGCTTATTTGGCCTCACAGCGGAACGTTAAAACAGTCTGATAATCATCATTCTGGTTTAATCCGGTATTGGTGCCGGCAATATTGCCTAATACAGTCGCAGCAGCCTGAATCATTTGTCCGGTCTGTTCATCGACTACACCTTTTAATGCGCCATCATAAGAAGTTTTTTCATCCAGAATAATCGCAGTTGCTTTGGAGCCACAGGTTTTGCTGGCGGCATTCACTGCATTATTTTTAGAGGTTAACTGGTTTTTACCTAATCCTGTTACTTCAAACTGATTATTTTCCTTTTGAACCGCTACTGAAGTCGGGTTAGATGCACAGGCAGTTAAAAGTAGAGCTGAAGCTGCTAATCCGCTGATCGCAATTGTTTTTTTCATCATAAAATCTCGCTTGAAAACAGAACTGGGAATATTGAAACACAGTAAAAAGCACAGAATTAGGAGCTGTTGTATAAGTTTGGCAATTTTTGATGTTACTCTATGAGAGAAAAGTGAATAAAAGAGGCATTTTATTGATTCAACGGAAAATATTGTAATCTTCCTTAAATATTTTCAAGCTAAAGGCCATTGCAAGTTTCTAGAGTATTGCTAGTGGAATATGCTAATCTTGACCGTAGTTTTTAAGTTATAGATCTATAAAGCAATGACGGAATCTGTGGTCGACATCGTTCATCAAAATATTCACCAACGTCAATCAATAGGACATTTGCTGGCACCTGCACCGAATGCAGAACAGTTGGAACTGGCATTTAAAGCTGCATTGACAGCACCAGATCATCACCGGTTAAAACCTACCACTTTTGTGATCATCCCGGATGCGCAACGTGAAGCATTTGGTGAGTTATTATCGCAAGCACTGATAGATTTGGGTCAAACTGAATCGGCTCAGATTGAACGGGTCAAGAATCATCCTTTTCGTGCACCTTTGTTGGTACTGGCATTAACCCGTTTGCAGGATCATCCTAAAGTGCCACATTTTGAACAGATTCTGAGTTCAGGTGCTGCTATTCAAAACTTCCTGCTGTCTTTACAGGCTCAAGGTTTTTCAACCATGTGGCGTAGTGGCGCAGTGGTAGAATCAAAATTTTTCAAGCAGTCTCTCGGCATTGGTAAAGATGATCTGGTTTCTGGCATTATCTATATAGGTACGGCGGCAAAAGCGATTGCACCACGTGCTGAAATCCAGACCCAGAATTATGTAAGTTATTGGAATCAAAACTAAGGCATTTCAAGACACAGGATATTAGAAAACAAGATGTCAGAATTAAATTTTACCGATTTGATTGAACCGGTAGTGGTCAACCAGAATACGGCTTTAAGAATTACAGTATTAGGCGGTGGTAGTTTTGGTACTGCAATGGCCAATACCGCGGTTCGAAATGGCTGCGATACCATGATCTGGATTCGTGATCCAGAAGTGGCAGAAGATATTAATGCAACACATATCAATAAACGCTATCTACCGGATTTTAAGCTAGAAGAAAATCTGCTTGCTGTGTCCGATCTTGAAACAGCAGTACGCGATCGCGATATTATTCTAGTCGCGATTCCAAGCCATTCTTTCCGTGATGTATTGCAGCAGATTAAGCCCTTTATAACCTCTCAAGCGGTGATTTCCCTGACAAAAGGGATTGAAGCCAATACCTTCAGCTTTATGAGTGACATCATTCGTGAAGAACTACCGGAAGTGCCTTATGGTGTGCTGTCTGGTCCAAACCTGGCCAAAGAAATTGTCGCAGGTCAGCCGGCAGGTACGGTGATTGCCAGTGAATCTGAACTGGTACGTTATGCAGTGCAACAGGCACTCCATAGTGCATTATTCCGTGTCTTTGCCAGTGATGATGTGCATGGCGTAGAACTGGGTGGCGCATTGAAAAATATTTATGCGGTCGCGATGGGAATGGCGGCTGCCTATAATGTCGGTGAAAATACCAAAAGTATGATTCTAACTCGTGCGCTAGCTGAAATGAGCCGATTTGCAGTCAAGCTGGGTGCAAATCCGCTAACTTTCTTGGGGCTTTCTGGTGTAGGTGATCTATTTGCCACTTGTAACAGTCCGCTGAGTCGTAACTATCAGGTTGGTTATGCATTAGGTAAGGGTAAAACTTTAGAGCAGGCGACGACTGAACTAGGGCAGACGGCAGAAGGGATTAACACAATTGTGCAGGTAAAAGCACGTTCAGAGGAGCTGGATGTGTATATGCCGATTACAACTGCTTTGTATGAAGTGATCTTTGAAGGAGCGCCGCCGCTGACGATCGCTTTATCTTTGATGAAAAATGGTCATCGCAGTGATGTCGAATTTGTCTTGCCACATCATCAAGTCTGATCTATAACACAGGAAGTGCGATGATTATGATGCTGACTGATGATCGTAGCGACCAAATAAATAGGGAATAAGATGCAACTGACTTTAGTGCGACATGGCGAGGCCGCGCCACCAGTGAATGGGAATGATACCAAGCGTCCCCTAACGGAGCGCGGGCATCAACAGGCGGAACAGACAGCACAGTATTTAAGGGACATCATTAAACCGGAAGTGTTTGTGGTCAGTCCTTTATTGCGTGCGCAGGAAACTCTGGCGCATTTACAGCACTATTTTAAAGATGTACCCGTGGTGATCTGTAATACCATCAAGCCTGATGATGATGCCAAAGTTGCAGTTGAATGGTTATCACAACTGCCGTATGAGTCCATTGTGGTGGTTTGTCATATGAATGTTGTGGCGCATATTGCCTCCATTCTCGTGACAGAGTCTTTTCATCCATTTCATTTGTCAGAAGCACGTATTTATGATCAGGCCGTGATTGCACCAGGTCTATCAACACAAGTTAAAAGCTTTATTCCAACAGTATAAAAAACTAATTAAAACGGTAGAACACAATCGATGTTGTATTTATGGATGCCGGAAGCCAATGGGGTTTGGCAATGGTTAAAGGGGGAATTCTGGAGCACTGCTGCGACACTCGAGCAGCTGATTCAGGATATTCAGGCCTATCATGGTGAAGAGGCGACGGTTTTTTTTCCAAGTCGTCATGTGCAGATTTTGCAGCAGACTTTGCCTAAGAGCCAATATAAGAAAATGGGCAATGATGGCATCAGATATCTGTTAGAAGAATATGTGGTACTGCCTGTCGATACCATGAAAGTGCTGCATCATTTTCAGCAGCCTGACCAGATCAGTATTCTGGGGATTGCAAATTCTACAGTTGAAACTTTGCAGCATGCCCTGAATTTGATTCCTGTTAAAGTTGCTGCGTTATTGCCAGACTTTCTGGTCCTGCCAGTGCCTGAACATGCGCAGCAGCGCGTTATTGCACAAATTGGTGGGCATTTGCTGGTACGTGAAGCTGAATATATCGGCCAGTCAGTGGATGATCTGAGCCTTTATCTGGATTTTCAGCCCAAAGATCTGGAATATCAGGTTAGCAATCTCAGCCCTGAACAAATGAGCAGTTTAGAAGCGGTAGCAACACGTGAACAATTAAACTCGTTCCAATATACGTTGCCAATGCTGAAAAAACCGAAACAGCATCCATTTAATATCCTGCCAAAGGGTAAATCGGATCATACTGTTTCTGGTTACTGGAAAGCCTGTGCGGCGGTTTTTCTTGGGATTCTGGTATTGCAGTTCACTTACGATGCAGTGCGCTGGTATCAATATAAGAAAGTCGCCAATACCACTGCGATGCAGGCGATTGATCAGTTTAAATACTGGTTTGGACAGAATTATCCGGTCACTGAGCAGAATATTAAAAGTCAGTTTGAAGCCCAGCTTCGTCAAAGTCAGACTGCGGATACTCAGGCTTTGCAGCTCATTAGCCGAGTCGGGCCGGTGTTGATGCAAAACCAGATTGTGGCACAGCGTGTCAATTATGATCCGTCTGGATTGAGTCTGCAGTTACAGTCCAATTCATCTGAAAGTTTAAATACTTTGACCAAGCAACTGGGGCAGCAGGGCTTTAAAGTAGAATTGGGGAATATACAGGCGAATGGAACAGGCGCCGTAGGACTGGTGAAAATACAATAATGAAAGCTATTGAAACCTTACAGAACCGCATGGATCTGCAAATTGAAAAACTGACCGATTATCTGGATCGTTTGTCAGCACGTGAACGCATTCTGGTAATCTTTACCACAATCTTTGTGCTGGTGACCGCTGTTGCGAGTGCACTCTGGGCAATGCATCAGGCAGCAGATACCCAGCAGAAACGTTTAAATGATCTAAAAGATACGCTGGTCTGGATGCAAAGCAATGCTGTTACTATGAAGCCGGCAGGAGACTTGCAATTAGATGCAGCAGAAAAAGTGCAGCGTATTGCTCAGCAACAAGGGCTGTCGGTCGCATCACAGCAAATGGATGGAAAAATTCAGTTGATGCTGTCTCATGAAAATTATTCTGTGCTGGCCAACTTCCTGACACAGTTGGCACAAATGGGGCTAAGTATCGAGAAAATGGAACTAAATAATGAAGCAGGGCAGATTAAATTAACAGCGACTGTGCAATAACTGGTAAAAATAAAGATTTGCAAAGCATGGTTTTTTTGTCAGCCTATGCCTATAATATGCCGACTTAAAAAGCAGTAGACTTTTCTAGATATGTTGTATTCTCTAGCCCGCCCTTTGTTGTTTTCTTTAGCACCAGAGCGTGCACATGAGCTGACACTATCACTATTAAAATCATCCCATAAAATGGGCATGATGCGTCAAAATGTTGCTGTGAAACCTGTGACCTGTATGGGAATCGAATTTCCTAATCCGGTCGGTCTTGCAGCAGGGTTAGATAAAAATGGTGCCTATATTGATGCCTTGGCCAGTCAAGGCTTTGGTTTTATTGAAATTGGTACCATTACTCCACGCCCGCAACCTGGTAATCCTCATCCACGTTTATTCCGTCTTCCGAAAGCCAAAGCGATTATTAATCGTATGGGTTTTAATAATGATGGTGTGGACAAACTGATTGAAAACGTTAAAGCTGCAAAATTTAAAGGTGTACTGGGAATCAATATCGGTAAAAACGCTGATACTCCGGTAGAAAAAGCAGTAGATGATTACCTTATTTGTTTAGAAAAAGTCTATAATTATGCTTCCTATATCACCGTTAATATTTCTTCTCCAAATACCAAGAACCTGCGCAGTTTACAAAGTGGCGATGCACTGACTGAATTGCTGGAAACGCTGAAGAATCGTCAGCTGGAACTGGCTCAGGAACATCAGCATTACGTTCCTCTGGTATTAAAAGTTGCACCGGATCTTGAAGCTGAAGATATTGCCTTTATTGCCAAGCAGTTATTGCAATACAAGATTGATGGTCTGATCGTGACCAATACCACATTGTCACGTGAAGGTGTGGAAGGTCTGGAGCATGCAGAAGAAGCGGGCGGTTTATCAGGCGCGCCAGTCTTTGAGAAAAGCACGGCATGTCTGGCTGCATTTGCAGAGGAATTAAAGGGACAAATTCCATTGATTGGTGTGGGTGGTATTCTTTCAGGTGCGGATGCGCTGGCCAAGAAAAAAGCTGGTGCAAGCCTTGTACAAGTCTATAGTGGCCTCATATATACTGGGCCGGAACTGGTTAAAGACTGTGTAGCCGCGCTTTAAATCCTATGAATGCCATTGATATCTTTCTACTGATTATCTTGCTCATTGGAGGGCTCAACGGTTTGCGCCAAGGATTTATTAAAGCCTTTGCGAACTTAGTGGGATGGATTTTTGCCTTGATTATTGCGGCGAAATATTCAACACTACTTGCGCCCTCAATGGTTGCTCTCAGTACAGATCCAGTGGTACAGAAGATTGCAGCCTTTGCCTTTATCGTTCTGATGATTGTGGTACTCACCTGGATTGTCACCTTTCTGCTCAACCGCATTTTAAAAACCCTGAAACTTGGTCCGCTGAATCGTCTTGCGGGGGGTGTTTTCGGCAGCCTGAAAGGTTTGCTGATTGTCCTGATTACCATGCAGGGGATTGGCCCTTGGGTGGAAAGTTCGCCGCACTGGAAGCAGTCCAAATTTATACAGGTCTTATTGCCATATGCGCCTTGGGCAACAGAGCTCTCCAAAGAAGCCGCAAATGGCGCCCTGCAACATATCAAGTCTGAAGGGGCACAGAAACCTTCAGATTCCTCATCTGAACCGGCATCCAAGGCCAAGAGTTCAGATGCGTCAACGAATAATCCTTTTTATTAATCCTAGCTTGTCTGCGAGGTTGCTATGTGTGGAGTAGTTGGTATAGCTGGTAAATCACCTGTTAACCAAATGTTGTTTGATGCATTAACGATGTTACAACATCGTGGACAAGATGCAGCTGGGATTGTGACTTGTCAGGAAGGCCGCCTGTTCCTGCGTAAAGATGTCGGTATGGTCCGTGATGTATTCCATACCCGTCATATGCGTGCTTTACAGGGTAATTATGGTATTGGTCATGTGCGTTACCCAACGGCGGGTACTTCAAGCAGTGCCGAAGCGCAACCATTCTACGTAAACTCACCTTATGGGATTACGCTGGCGCATAACGGTAACCTGACCAATGCTGAAGAAATTCATGATGACCTGTTCAAAACTGACCTGCGTCACATGAATACTGATTCAGATTCAGAAGTGCTATTAAACGTACTGGCGCACGAATTACAAAAACGTGGCAAGCTGGTACCAACATCTGAAGATATTTTCCAGGCTGTAACGCGTGTACATGAGCGTTGTAAAGGTGGTTATGCCGTTGTTGCGATGATTACCGGTCAAGGTCTGGTAGGCTTCCGTGATCCAAACGGTATCCGTCCATTAATTTACGGTTCGCGCGAAACAGAAAATGGTATGGAATATATCATTGCTTCTGAATCTGTAGCGATTACGGCACTAGGCTTTAAGGTTGAACGTGATATCGAACCAGGTGAAGCAGTTTTCATTGATTCTGACGGTAACTTCTTTACCCAGCAATGTGCAGCGAATCCAGAATATCGCCCATGTATTTTTGAATATGTGTACTTTGCCCGTCCAGATGCAACCATTGATGGGATCTCTGTCTATAAAGCCCGCCTGAAAATGGGTGAGAAACTGGCACAAAAAATCCTGCGTGAGTGGGGCGATGAGCATGACATCGATGTGGTGATTCCAATTCCGGATACTTCACGTACTTCTGCACTTGAACTGGCTAATATGCTAGGCGTGAAATTCCGTGAAGGTTTCATGAAAAACCGTTATATCGGTCGTACCTTCATTATGCCAGGTCAGCAACTGCGTAAAAAATCAGTACGTCAAAAACTGAACCCGGTTGAGCTCGAGTTCCAGGGCAAAAACGTTCTACTGGTCGATGACTCGATTGTGCGTGGTACGACTTGTAATGAAATTATTCAGATGGCACGTGATGCGGGTGCGAAAAAAGTATTCTTCGCTTCTGCGGCACCTATGGTGAAATATCCAAACGTATACGGTATTGATATGCCGGCGAAATCTGAACTGATCGCTTCTGAACGCAGTGTAGAAGAAATCCGTGAAATCATTGGTGCTGACCGTCTGATTTTCCAAGATCTGGAAGACCTGAAAGATGCAGTACGTACCAAAAAAGTTCCTCATTTGCGTGAATTTGACTGTTCTGTATTTGATGGTGTGTATGTCGCAGGTGGAATTAATGCTGAATACCTCGATCAATTAGAGCAAAAACGCAGTGATGGCGCCAAAAAAGGCGACAATTTTATTGATGTGAATATTGATGCAGCATCAGTTGACCTGACCGGTGTACGCGAAGTCTAAGCAATTAAAATCATGATGAAAAAGCGGGAATTTCCCGCTTTTTTGTTTTATGATGTGCCCAAGGAAAGACCAGATCAGTTAGGGTGGTAGATTGAAAAGCGTAGGATATGCTTTGGTCAAAAACAAGAATATGCTATTGCTAGCCAGCTTTTGTCTGATTGCGATACTATTAACAGTTCTGATTATCAATACAGTGGTTGGCCTGTTTGTTTTCTATGCTGATCCTGGCCAGTCGATATGGTGGCATGTCCTTAGTCCTTATCTGGTAGCACTGGTTTTGTTTTTGATGATCATTTCGGTCATCTATGAGTTTTATACGTTTCGTGCCGGCGGCTATTCTTTAGCCCAGCAAATGGGCGCGCGTCGACTGAACCAAATGGAAAGTATTCCGGAAGAAAGTGCTGCACTACGGATCAATACTCAACTGGCAGATACGTTCCTGATTGAACCGCCAGCTATGTATGTCCTGCCGAATGAAGTGGGGGTCAATGCATTAACAGCGGGTTTTAGTCCACGTGATACTGCTATTATTCTGACTTGGGGTGCATTACAAACCCTTGATGAAATTGAACTTTATGGCTTGCTCAGTCATGAATTTAACAAGATTCTGTCTGGTGAGATGGCCGAAAATACCCGCCTGAAAATTCTATATAGCAGTCTGACCACTTTTAGCCAATGGGGCAGCAAGATTGCGAAGTTAGGCTTTTATCGCAATGATGTGCCTCGCGAAAACAAGTTTGAAACCTTCTATGTCTCAATCGGAGCAGTCATCTGGTTGATTGGCAGCTTGGGTATTTTGATCACGCGTTTTATTAAATATATTTCATTGGGCGGACGTACCTATAAAAATGACCAGAAAACCCGACGCCTGATTCAGAATGATGCCAATATTCAGACTTTATTGCGCATTCATGTGCATCATTCTGGTTCGCAGATTTATAGTGAATATGCCGAATCCATTTCGCATATGTGTTTTGCCAATTCTTTAAGCCCACAGAACTGGTTGAATATTCATCCTAATATTAATCAGCGTATTTATGAATTAAATCCTGCTTTGATTCAGGATCTGCAGCTTGAAAATCTGAAGAAATTAAAAAACCAGCCTTTGTTTAGTCTGTTCCGTTCACTCGAAGATGTCGTGCCTGAAAGCACAGCAGTCTGGGAATCCCCACAGCCTTTGCCTTTGTTGCGTTTGTCTCCGATCAGTTTTGCGATCAAAGATGCCATCAAGCCATTGAATCCTGAACTACGTGCCAATATGCCGCGTCCAGAGCTGATTGAACGTGCTTTGCAAACTTCGACGGGTTCACGTGAGGTGATGGTCGCAATTTTGATGATCCGGCAATATCGTGAATTTATTCCGACCGAGGCAGAAGTCAGTCGTGCGATTATTGATTCATTATTAAATCTGGATGGACGGGTACATATCTCGATTTTCCAGCAAGCCTGTAAAAATATTGGTGGAATGCCAACCACGGTGGCACGGCAGTTTTTAATGAAGCTGGCAAGGATTATTCAGGAAGATGGTGAAATCGGTTTGCTGGATGCCTTATTGCTAGAGCGGGTGAAGTATGAACTGAATTTGCTGCCAATGCATACGCCAACGTCTTTAGATGAGGTCAAACCACAGATTGTACGTCTGATTGATGCCTTGCTGCATGTGCAGCAGATTAATAGCGATAATCAGCTGGAGGTTCGGGAAAAGATTTTAAATCGTATTCTTAGCCCGCGAGAACTTGAGCTGTATAGTGAAATCTCAGATGAGCCGATTGATTTGGCCGAGATTTTAAATGATATTGCCGGATTGTTATTACGTGATCGTTTGAGCATGTTAGGAATTGCAGAAGTTTGCCTGTGGAGCGACCGGATCATGACTCAGGATGAGCTGGATGTGATGGAGCTTTTGTACTGGCGCTTGGGCTTTGAATCCAATGAAATTACCTCGCAAATGCTTAAGAAAAACAGCTTGATGATTATCTAGTATTTTTTAAATTAATAAGATGTATTTAAGTCCAGTCTTTCAAGAACTGATCTATAAACAAACTTGCAGTAGAAAAAAGTAATCTTATAAATTGATTTCTATTCTGAGTTAAAATGACTCAAGATAGAGAGTGAAAAGCTGGAAATAGTTCGGCAAAGAAAAGCGAATCCCGTTAAAATGTTCGACCTGAAATAGGTGATGAAGAAAAGATGATTGGGCATCAGCGTGACATACTGGCAACATTAGGAATCGATATCTGGATTCCCAAGGGCGACGTATGTCAGCAGCATCAGGTTTCGATCTGGCGTGATCAGGTTCCAGCAGAATTGCATAGCGAAATCATCCTGCCACAACCGACTCAGATTGCTCCGGTAGCAAAAGCTCCTTTAATTGCGCCTGAGCCTGTTACAGTTGAAGCAAAAGCTGAAGCTAAAAGTGAAGCGCCAGTAGTTGTTGCAACAATTCAGGAACAGCGGGAAATTCTGCATATTCCGCCATTCAACTTACAGGCTTTAAGCTTGGAACATTGCACGATTGTCATCGATGCCACAGAAATGACCGAGCAAACCCAGCATTTATGGACCAATATCCAGCGTGCTCTGCAAAGTGAATTTTATGAACTAAACTGGCCATTTCCTTGGGTGAACCTGCAAGATGGTCGGGGTGTCGAATCTTATATTCAGGGTTTTCTGGACATGATGAGCCTGGAAAAAAATGTCATTTTCCTTGGCTCTATTCCGCATGTGACACATAATAAAATGATTCAACTGGCATCTTTACAGGAAATGCTGGATCAGCCCATACTTAAAAAACGCTTATGGCAATTTATGCAAAACAGGCCAGCGAACTCAGAATAATATTGATGTGGAAAAGGGACATATGAAGCAAAAAGTGATTGTATTTAGCCAGATCGATCAGGATGTCCAAAAAAAACTCGAACAAAATTATAATGTAGTAACTTTACAGCCGAAACTGGGCAATGTGCATGAGCAGTTGCTGGAACATGTGCGGGATGCCGATGGCATGATCGGGGCAGGCCGACTGCTTAATCGCGATAATCTGGCACCAGCAACCCGACTTAAAATCATTTCGAGTGTCAGTGTAGGATATGACAACTATGAAGTAGATTATCTGAATGAAAAAAATATCTATCTGACCAATACTCCACATGTCCTGACTGAAACCACGGCAGATCTGGGATTTACACTGTTAATGGCAGCTGCACGCAAAGTGGCTTATCTGGATCACTGGACCAAACAGGGACAATGGCACCGCACGACACGTGAAGCGCAGTTTGGTATGGATATTTTCGGAAAAACGCTGGGAATAATCGGGCTAGGGCATATTGGGGCAGCAGTTGCACGCCGTGGATTTTACGGTTTCAATATGAATATCTTGTACCATAATCGCCATGAAAAACCGGAATTGGCTCAAGGGCTCAGTGCACAGTATTGTTCTCTGAGTGAGCTTTTGCAGCGCTCAGATTTCGTGGTGGTTACCGTGGATTTAAATGCTGAGTCAAAAGCATTGATTGGAGCAGAACAACTGGCACAGATGCAGCCACATGCGGTGCTGGTAAATATCTCCCGTGGGCCTGTGATTGATGAGCAGGCTTTGATCGAAGCCTTAAAAGCCAACCAAATCTTTGCTGCGGGTCTGGATGTCTATGAGAAAGAGCCTTTAAAAGAATCAGAATTATTTGAGCTGGATAATGTCATTACCTTGCCCCATGTCGGTTCGGCCACAGTGGCGACGCGTCGAAAAATGGCTGAGCTGGCTTATCAGAATCTGGTCGATGCACTTGAAGGGCGGGTGCCACGCTATGTGGTGAATCCTCAAGTAATTGGTTCATCTAAGTAATATTAAATAACATTTTCCTGCATCTATGCTCATTTTTCGATGCTATATTCGAGACAGGTTGAAACTGAATTTTAGAGATTTTTCATTGAAACGTTTGTTATTGGCGTGCGGGTTAAGTCTGTGTGCAGCGGCAGGACATAGTGATAGCGATTATTTTAATCAGCCTACTGCACAATTTTCTGTACCGGATATTGGTGCGGGCGTCGGGTTGATCGACCAGCAAAAAGAACAAATGATCGGTGAAAAGGTCTATCGTCAAGTCCAGAAACAAATGCCTGTGATTCAAGATCCATGGCTTGAAGATCAGTTACTTTCCGTATTTTCCCACATTCTCAGTCAGACCAAGTTACAGCAACCGATTGGTTTAATGGTAATCAATGACCCGCAAATTAATGCTTTTGCAGTACCTGGTGGGTTATTTGCCCTGAATGCGGGTCTGATTAATTCTGCCCGAAATACAGATGAAGTGGCGGGGGTGATGGCACATGAAATTGCACATGTCACACAACGTCATTACAGTCGTTCGCAAGAAACCTTTAAAGGACAAGGACTGTTGGCCCTAGCAGGGATTCTGGTGGGTGCATTAGTCGCTTCACAGGCAGATGGTGATGCCGGTGCAGCAGTGATGATGGGTTCTCAGGCAGCACTACTGGATCAGCAATTAACTTATAGCCGTAATCAGGAACGTGAGGCGGACCGAATCGGGATGCAATATATGTATGCTGCCGGCTATAGTCCGCACAGTATGGCGGATTTCTTTGAAGTGATGCATCGTTCCACTAGCCGTTTAAGCTTTATGCCAGATTTCTGGCTGACGCATCCTTTAACTACTGAGCGTATGAGTGAAGCGCGTTTGCGCGCCAATCAGTTGCCTGCGGTTAAGCGTAATTTAAATGATCAGGATTTTGAAATCATTAAATGGTATACGCGGGTATTGTCACGTCAGACCACTGAACAGCAGCTCAATTTAATGGTGCAACGTAATGATTTTCCTGGTCAGCTGGCTTTAACTGCTTATCAGCTTCAGCAGGGAGATTTTCAGGCAGCACAAGCCGCACTAGATCAAGCCAAAAAGCACAATAAAATGCATCCCTTGCAGGTGTTATTTCAGACTGATATTTATCTGGGGCAAAATCAGCTGGATAATGCGCTAAAAAGTATTAGTTCAGCCGCAAGGATCATGCCGGAGAACCGTGCTTTAAATTATAAATATGCTGAAACCCTGATTCGTGCCAAACAACCTGATCAGGCCAGAACGATTGTACAGCGCTTTTTAAATAGCAATTCCCGTGATGTCAGCGGTTGGAGATTAATGCAGCTGGCAGCGAATGCAGCACCTGATTCATCGATAAAAGCAGCAAATGTATTGCGTTATCGGGCTGAAGTGGAGTACTGGTCAGGCTATGAAGAAACTGCGATTAAATCCTTAATACATGCTCAACGTATCAGCAAAGGCAATCAGTCTCTGTCAGCAACCATAGGTCAACGTTTAAAACAGATGCAGCAAACGCGACAGTTTAAAATTTAAGTCTATTTTTCTAATGATTTTTAGCTTCAGTAGATATAGCCGAAGTTCACTAAATCACGCTACAATCCGGGCAAAGCTAAGTTGTCTATTTTAATTATTTTATGAAAAAAATATTATTGGGTTTATTGATATTGGGGTGTGGCGGAAATGTATTGGCTGCTAGTGCGGCAGAATACGTGCAGTCCGTTGAGCAGATTAATGCTGATTATCAAAAAGAATCACGTCAGTTTTTAAAAGGTTTAAATCCACAGCAGCAGGGTTTTAGTACATCACAGAATCAGCAGTTTTGCGCGATTGTGCAGCGCTATGTGGATCGTTTATATAAAGTGGCAGACCAGAACCGGGCTTATCTGGATCGTCAGTATCAAAATGTAGGCAAGCAGGATGTCATACTGCAGGTAAAATCTTCAAAAGAGATGCAGTTGCTGAAACGTTATAATGTGGATTGTAATTTGAAGTAAAAATAAATAAGAAAATGCTGAGAACTGTCCGGAATGGAGGCAGTTCAACGCAGATTTAGATTTGAAATAGAATGGGGAAATTAAGCAAGTTTTGCTTTAATTTTTGCTGAAACTTGTGCAGGATCGGCGCGCCCGGCTATGAGCGGACGCAGAGAATTCATCACCTTACCCATATCTTTCATGCTAGTAGCTTGTTGCGCTTCAATTGTTTGCGCAATCAGGGAATCAAGTTCTTCCTCAGTCATAGCTTCTGGTAGAAATTGAGAGAGAACCTCAACTTCGGCTTGTTCCTTACTAGCTAAATCATCTCGACCAGCGCCTTCAAAGGCTTTGATCGATTCTTTACGTTGTTTAATTTGCTTTTCAATGACCGCAAGAACTTGAGCGTCGTCAAGTTCTTTACGCTCATCGACTTCGATTTGCTTAATTGCTGCTTGCAGACTACGAATGACCGTCAACTTTGACATATCTTTGGCACGCATGGTGGCTTTCAATACGTCAGTAATCTGGTTTTTTAAAGTAGTCATTATTTATTCCAAGCAGTCAATCACAAATTAATTTTAGTAAAGGCGAGTAGTACGTACTGATTCACGCGCCAATTTCTTTTGGTAGCGTTTAACAGCAGCAGCTTTTTTACGTTTACGTTCTTGAGTTGGTTTTTCGTAGAATTCACGTTTACGAACGTCAGCAAGAACACCCGCTTTTTCGCATGAACGTTTGAAACGACGGATAGCTACGTCTACTGGTTCGCCTTCTTTCAATTTAACTTGTGGCATGAAGAATCCTCATTAAGTTATGGATAAGATCAGGGCCGAATTGCCCTCGATCACAAGTGAAGGTCAGTATTTTACTCATTTACATCTCATATCACAAGTCTATAATAGTTGCTGCAATAGATTTGATACAGGTTATAGGCAGTTTAATGATCGTTTTAGGCTTGGAAACGTCGTGTGATGAAACAGGACTTGCGCTGTATGACAGCGAGTTAGGTTTGCGCGGACAGGTGCTGTACAGCCAGATTAAACTGCATGCTGAATATGGCGGCGTCGTACCAGAACTGGCTTCGCGTGACCATGTGCGTAAACTCATTCCCTTACTGAATGAACTGCTTGAACAAAGTGGCATCAAAAAATCAGAAATTGATGCGGTGGCCTATACCCGTGGTCCGGGCCTGATGGGCGCATTAATGACGGGCGCACTGTTTGGTCGGACTTTGGCCTTTGCCTTAAATAAACCGGCGATTGGTGTGCATCATATGGAAGGTCATATGCTGGCACCATTACTTTCTAAAACGCCACCGGAATTTCCATTTGTGGCATTACTGGTGTCTGGTGGGCATTCACAGCTCATGGCTGCTTATGGTATTGGGCAGTATGAATTACTCGGTGAATCGATTGATGATGCGGCGGGTGAAGCATTTGACAAAGTTGCGAAGATGATGGGTTTGCCATATCCAGGTGGCCCGAATATTTCCAGACTGGCTGAGCAGGGCGATCCGAATGCATTTGCTTTCCCACGTCCAATGCTGCATCAAGGCCTAGAGTTTTCATTTAGTGGTTTAAAAACTGCAGTTTCTGTTCAAATGAAGAAACTCGGTGAAGAAAGACGTGATGCAGATATCGCTGCGAGCTTCCAGGAAGCCATTGTCGATACACTTGTTAAAAAATCAGTGAAGGCATTGAAACAGACTGGCTTAAAACGTCTGGTGATTGCAGGTGGTGTAAGTGCCAACAAGCGTTTACGCGAACGTCTGGAAGCTGATTTGGCGAAAATCAAAGCCACCGTGTACTATGCAGAACCTGCGCTGTGTACCGATAATGGTGCGATGATTGCCTTTGCGGGTTATCAACGTCTAAAAGCAGGACAACAAGATGGCTTGGCGGTGACCACAACTCCACGTTGGCCAATGACGGAATTGAGTAATCCAAACGAAGCGTGACAATCGTTTAAAAAAGAACCGCATTTGCGGTTCTTTTTTTATTCCAAATTTGAAAATAACTGTGCACTGCTGATTTTTCGCATAAATCCTGCACGCTTTAAAGCTAAAGTCACCATGTTGGTATTACAGGATTGAATACCTTCAAAATTACCAAGATCTTCGGTAATTAATTTCCATAAATCACTTAAATCATTACATAGTACATGCCAGAAAAATTGCGAATCACCACTAATTCCAAATAGACAACGTGTATATTTGAGTTCAGACAAGGTCTTGGCAATATGATTTGCTGAATCTGGACGAGCTTTAATCAAAATAATTGCTTCGGATTTATAGCCCATCAAACTAGGTTCTACATCGACACGAATGTTGAAAATACCTTCTTCCAATAAGTCACTCAATAATTTCTGAGTTTTATGTTCACTGAGCTCAATTTGTTCTGCCAAACTTTTAATAGATGAACGGCCATCAATAGATAGAGCATGAATTAACTTTAATTCAGTTTCAGTCAAGTTTCTAACATTAACATTTTTAACGCTGATGCCATCTAATGCTTTAGGTTTACTGGCCCATGTAAAGGGTTTTAAGACCGCTTGTGTTTCTACAGTTTTAATATCTGGAATTTGCGTAACAAAGTCATGCATCCAAATGGAGAGATCCGCTGCTTTTTCTAGTCCAATCTCTAAGAAAATATCTGCAAGTCCTGTAGTTAGAAAAACAATACGCACTTCTGGGCGGTTTGCAAAAAATTGTGCAATTTCTTTTTCCTTCCCAAATTTCACACTGATCCATACATGAACTGTGTAACCCTTATTGGTAACCAGTGGATTTAACTCAATCGCAGTACGTATAACTTGGTCATTTAGCAATTTAACCAGACGCCGAGACAGCTTTTTTTCCGGAACATCACTAATCTGACTCAGTTCTCTCCATGATCCTCTCGGATTAGAGATGAGAGCTTTGATGCATGCGGTATCGATTTCGTCGAAACTAAAAGATTCACTCATGATGATTGACTTGTCTAATAACTAATTATAGTCTTAATTAAAGTCTAGAAAATAAAATACAACCTGTATATATGTCTAAATATTAAATGAGACGCTTATGGATGAGTCAAAAATGCAAAACTCAATTTCCGCTCAAGGAAATGTATCACAAAAGAAAGTTATTCTTGCAGGAACTGTAGGAAATGCGATTGAATGGTTTGATTGGACGATTTATGCCACATTTGCGGTATTTTTCGCGAAACAGTTTTTCCCCTCAGATGATCCAACGGCATCGTTGCTGGCGACCTTCGCAATTTTTGCTGTTGGTTTCTTCATGCGCCCATTAGGTGGAATCGTATTGGGCATCTTTTCGGACCGCTATGGTCGAAAAGCCGCTTTGGCCGCCACCATCATTATGATGGCAGGTGGATCTTTGATGATTGGTCTTTCACCAACCTATGAATCAATTGGTATTTTTGCACCAATTATTTTGGTATTGGCACGATTACTTCAGGGTTTATCGTTAGGCGGCGAGTTCGCTTCAGCTGCAACCTATCTTTCAGAGATGGCACCAAAACATAAACGTGGATTCTATTCGAGCTTTATGTTTTTTAGTTCAGCAATTGGTATTTTGATGGCCTCAGGTCTTGCTTGGGCTTTAACGAGTGCTTTGACTGAAACGCAAATGAGTGAATACGGTTGGCGTATTCCGTTTATTTTGGGTGCGATTGGCGGCTTGGTGGGTATGTGGATTCGTAAATCCGTACCTGATAGTGAAATGACCCGTAAAAAAGAATCCGTAAAAAATCCTTTGGCTGTATTGATTAAACGTCATCCGAAAGAAACGCTCCGTATTGTCGGTATTTCTATCTTAACGACATTTGCATTTTATATTTTTGTAGTTTATGTCCCAACTTACGCCATTAAAGTTTTAGGTGCAGAGCCACAAACAGCCTTTGCTGCGAATACTGTTGGCTTAATTATTTTCATGCTGTGTCAGCCTGTATTTGGCTGGCTATCAGACAAAATTGGTCGCAAACCGCAGTTGATCGTATTTGCTGCGGGATATTTAGTTTTCTTTTATCCAATCATTAAGTGGATGGATGGGACTTTTGCATCGATTTTGTTGGTCGAGCTTTTTGGATTGGTTTTATATGCTTTATATACAGCCATTGGCCCCGCGGTCATGTCTGAGCAGTTTCCGACAGAAGTTAGAGCGGTCGGTATTGGTGCACCTTACAATTTGATGGTGGCTTTACTCGGCGGCACGACCCCATATGTACTGACTTGGTTGCAAAGTATTGGTAAACAAGATTACTTCTACTTTATGGTACTGGTTGGCGCTTTATTAACATTAATCACATTTATTAAGATGCCTGAAACGGCAGGAAAAGGTTTGGAAGATATAAAATGAATATTGTGAATTTATCTGCACTTGAGTTAGGTCGACAGATTGCTTGCAAAAAGATAACTTCAGTAGAGACAGTTCAATTTTATATTGATCGCAACCAGACATTTAAACATCTAGATTGCATTTCGGAACTATTTGAAACCGAGGCTTTGCAACATGCTAAGTACTTAGATGAGTTGCTTCAGCAAGGAACACGTTTAAGTCCATTTCATGGTGTTCCAATTTTACTAAAAGATAATCTGGATGTAGCGGGTCATATAACGTATGCCGGTACAGTTTATCTAGATCAAAAAGCGTTAGCAAACTGCGAACTGGTTGATCAGTTACAAAATTTAGGTTTTGTAATCTTAGGTAAAACTAAAATGACCGAGTTGGCCTTTGGTTTGTCAGGGCAAAATCCAATGCAGGGTACACCTAAAAACCCTTGGGCAGAACAGCAATTCGCGCCAGGTGGATCTTCTTCAGGTTCAGCAGTCGCAGTTGCATGTAATCTAAGTCCTTTAGCATTTGGTGGTGATACTGGTGGTTCAATTCGTACACCAGCAGCATTGAATGGCATATTTGGATTTAAACCTTCAGCTCATAAAATTGCTGACATGGGTGCAGTGCCATTATCTAAAACATTAGATACTTTAGGTCCGTTTGCGCGTTTTGCAGATGACATTAGTGCGTTAATTAATTTATTGATGGATACAAATGTTGAAGTGGCATCAAGTGAAAATGTAATTTATGCTTTAGATGAGTCTGCATTTCCATATCCGCTTGAGCATGAGGTATTAACGCTTTGGCGCGGAGTGCTAAAACGCATAGAGGCTTTAGGAATTGAAATTAAAAACTGGCAACCACCTGCACATTTTGATTTTCATGATCTATCAGATCGAACATCTGATATTATTGCCTATGAAAGCTATTTGTATCATGGTGATACAGCTGAAAATGCTGAAGTAAAAATGTGGGAATTGGTACGTCAGCGTGTGCTACGTGGTAAGACCATCTCACAGCAAAAATATGAGACATTGATTGCAGAGCGAACTGAGTTTCAGCAATCGTTTAAAGCCTCTTTAGATGGTCAATGTTTGTTGTTTCCAGTGAGCCCATTTCTTGGAGCTGTGTCAAGTTCAGAAGATGCCGAGTTTAGTCATGTGGGTGAATATACACGTCCATTTAATTATTTAGATGCACCAAGTTATGCTTTCCCCATAGCTCTGAGTGATAGCGGATTGCCGATGGGTATTCAGTTGGTTTCATATCAAGCGAATGATGTTAATGTGGTAAACATGGTGCAGAAAATTGCCAATGGTTTAGGTATTCGTTCTGTATTACCACCAATTTGTCAGGATTAAGAGTTAACGCCTCGTTTATTATATTCAAAAAAAGAACCGCACTTGCGGTTCTTTTTTTATCATGATGGTTCTACTTTAAGCTTTTTTAAGTTGCTCTGACCCAATCCAGTGTTTAGAGAACTGATAGGCTGCGCGACCTGAGCGTTGGCCACGCGCCTGACACCAGCGTAATGCTTCAGCACGGGCTTCAGCTGTCAGTTGCATATTTGCCTTTTTCAGATAATGCTCGACAATTTCCAGATACAGGTTTTGATCCATCGGGTAGAACGACAGCCATAAACCAAAACGATCCGACAGGGAAATTTTCTCTTCAATTGCTTCCTGTGGATGCAATTCGGTATATTGCGGTACATCCACTTTGGTTACTGGCGTATTTTCATGCATGAATTCCGGTAATAAATGACGACGATTACTGGTCGCATAAATCACAAAATTACTTGAACCGGACTGTAATGAACCATCTAGCACACTTTTCAGACTGCGATAGTTTTCATCTTCCGCATTGAAGGCCAGGTCATCACAATAGACAATAAACTTTTCCGGACGACCGGCGATCAGTTGCTGAATTTGTGGAAGATCTGACAAATCATCGCGTTCAATTTCGATCAGACGTAAGCCCTGATCTGCATATTCAGTCAACAAGGCACGCACAATCGAAGATTTGCCTGTACCGCGAGAGCCAGTCAGTAAGACATCATTGGCAGGTAATCCTTTTAGAAACTGCAAAGTATTCTGAATGACTTTTTCTTTTTGTCGCTCAATGCCTTTTAAATCTGCCAGTTCAATCTGTTTAAGCTGGTGAATGGGTTTGAGTTCCCCAGCCTGCCATTTATAGGCATAAGCAGAAAAATCAGGACTTTGTTTTAATTCAGGCAGGCTTTGCTGGAGCTGGAGAAGAACAGTAGAAAGAGCATTTAAGATATTGTCAGGTAAATCAATTTTCGCCATGATTTGAGCAGTACATTTACAATTATGGCTAGAATACTATCACTGTAAAATTCACAGTCAAAGTCTGGAAAGTGTGATAATTTGCTTAAAGTGGTGAATTTTCGTTATTGTAGTACAAAGAAAATAGATGCCTGTTTTTTGTTCATGGCTGCAGGATGTCTGAAAATTACAATATAGGGAAGAGGGCAGATGCTGTTTAAAGATTTTACTCAGGATATCAATCCACATCAGGCCTATCGTATTAAAAAGCTGAAGCAACAATTGCAGCAGGCTGAAACTTACGAAGAATGGAAATATATTGCCTTAAAGATCGACGAAGAATCTGGGGCACAAGAATGGAAATTGGATAATAGTTCACCGTATTTTGATGCCGAAGTGATTGCGCATCGACTGGGGAAATTAAGACGTTACCGTCAGCAGAAACGTACTCGTGACCTGATGTATATCCTGCGTGAAGGACTGAGTTACGATATTGCCAATATTGCCCATCCTTTATTGTTTACCGTCACTTATGTCGGCACTAAAAAAATTATTGAAGATTATGTGGAAGAAGTCAGTCTGGGCCTGGCTTATATTGCTTCTGCGCAATGTACCTGTCTGACTCTAGAAGAAAAAATTGAATATTTTGAGCACTGCCAACGGGCTTATGGTCAGCCAGCTTTAATGTTCTCGGGCGGTGCAACACTCGGCTTATTTCATACCGGTGTATGTAAGGCGCTAATGGAACAGGATCTGTTACCTCGAGTGATGTCGGGTTCCAGTGCTGGTGCAATTATGACCGCGATGTTGGGCGTCTCCAAACCCGCGCAGTATGTAGATATTTTAAAAGGCCATAACTTTTTCCATGAAGCCTTTCATTTCCGTACCATGAGTGAATTAATGAAGGGTAATGGTGGTCTGGCGGATGTCAAATACCTGAAAAAATTCCTGATCGAAAACTTGGGAGATATGACCTTTGAAGAAGCACTAAAAACTTCCGGTCTACATATCAATATTGCAGTCGCACCTTATGATGCGGCGCAAGATGCCCGGATCATGAATGCCTATACCTCTCCAGATGTACTGGTCTGGAGTGCAGTGCTGGCATCTTGTGCCGTGCCAATTCTGTTCCCGCCGGTACGTCTCACCAGTAAACGTCATGATGGACAATATACGCCTTATATGGGGGCGACACGCTGGGTAGATGGCAGTGTCCGTAGCGATTTCCCGCAGGAGAAAATGGCGCGGCTATACAATATCAATTACACCATTGCCAGTCAGGCCAATCCGCACATTGTGCCTTTTATGCAGGATGATATTTCACGCTTCCGTAAAGGGACTTTAAGCTGGCCGAAACGCATTGTACGCCGTCAGAGTGTGGTATTTACCAAAGGCATTATGGATTTTGCCCGTGAGCATGCGGGCAGTTTGCCACCAGTCCGCCGTTTGCTGGACCATGGTTATGGCGTAGTGGATCAACGCTATTATGGTGATGTCAATATTGTCGGTAAATATAGCCTGCGTCATTATAGCTATATGCTGCAAAATCCTCGTCCGCATTTGTTCAAGGTGTTGCAGCGTGAAGGTGAGCGGGCGACCTGGCCAAAAATCTCCCTGATCGAAACTCAGGAGCGGGTAGGTAAAACTATTCAGCATTCTCTGGAACTGCTAAATTACCAGCATGCTCCAGATGCCAAGCAGGAATATATTGTTACTTAACCCCACCAATCTGCATCAGCTTGATTTCCAGCTTAAAACCAAAGCCCGAAGTCTGGGTTTTGGTCGCCGTCTTTATTATCTAGAATTTCATCCTGAGACCGGGTTAGCATTGTGGTTAAAAACCCAGAATCTGGACTCAACGGCTATTTCTCAGCATGCCCAGACTGGCTTAAGTCATGAGCTGGATTTTTATGAAGCTTATGGTGAGCAAGAAGGGTGGACTTTCATGCTTCCGCATCAAATTATTCGAAAGCCATTTCAAATTGGAAATGAATCTTTCAATCAGGCTTTGATCTTGCCTGATGCGCCAGCACATTTTGATGTATGTCCTAAGCTGTTCTCAATTCAAGAAGTCCGTCAGCATATGCTACGAGCATTAGAACCGTTGATAAGTTTACAAGAACTCGGGTATCTGCATGCTGATCTCAAACGAGAACATTTTGTTATTTATCAGAATTGGATTTATTTGATTGATTTTGAGCAAGTTCAGCCAATTAATTCTTTAAACCAAGCAATGAATGCTACACCTCGCTTTATGGCACCTGAACTATTCCAGGGCCAAGCCAAGTCGCTACAGAGTGAAGTTTATGCGCTGGGTATCATTTTCTTTGAATGGCTTACAGGGCAGCGCTTGGAAGCGGCAGATTATCAGGATTGGGCTTTATTGCATTGTCAGCGTTTTAAACCTAAGTTACCTACGCAATTTCAAGCTTTGCAAAGCTTTATAAAAAACATGCTTCGAAAGCATTCACAACATAGATTGTCTGATTTCAAGGCCGTAAAACAGGCCTTACTTACTGAAATTGCATGAGAAAAATACAATAAATTGCATATTGTTTTTTATTTAATCAAACGAGTGGTTTTTTCTTAAAAAGAGCTTGTCAGGCGAAATTGATCCCTATAGTATACACAGCCATCGGGGACGTGGCGAAATTGGTAGACGCACTGGATTTAGGTTCCAGCGCCGCGAGGTGTGAGAGTTCGAGTCTCTCCGTCCCCACCAATTTACTTAAGAGATTGAGTAAAGTGGTCGAGTAGAGGATTGGTGTAATGGTAGCATGACGGTCTCCAAAACCGTTCGTCAAGGTTCGAATCCTTGATCCTCTGCCAAAGTTTGAAAAAAAGTCCAACACTAAGTTGGTACCCTGATGGGGACGTGGCGAAATTGGTAGACGCACTGGATTTAGGTTCCAGCGCCGCGAGGTGTGAGAGTTCGAGTCTCTCCGTCCCCACCATCAAAAGAGACAAGGTTGATACCTTGTTTTTTTTTTGCCTGAAATTTAAGGTTGAGCCATCTTTCAATTCCATTCTTATTATTCGCTTAATTGTGATTGGTAGATTTTGAATACTCAAACTAAGTATTAATGAAAGATGAGAAGAGGGAAGCCTTTTAAAATACCCAATCGATTGGCTGGATGTGATATTTAGGCTGATTCAAGCACTGTTAAAATTAATATTCAGCACCCTTGCAAATAACTTGATTTTTTAAATTTGAGAAATGAAATTAAGTGGTTTCTTTAGAAATAAGCCAGTATTTAATCATCAAAGAATTAACTGATTAATTTTTGATATAAAAACACCGAGTTGATCATAGAATCGCTTGTCAAGCGGATGCGATCGCTATAATATACACAGCCACGGGGATATGGCGGAATTGGTAGACGCACTGTGTTCAGGTCGCAGCGCCTTCTGGGCGTGAGAGTTCGAGTCTCTCTATCCCCACCATATATGAAGAAACAAGGTTAGTGCCTTGTTTTTTTTTGCCTGAAATTTAGTGCGACATTTTTATTGGCTTGGCTTTTTATTCTTTGTATTGGATTAATTTATTGTTTAAACAACATGCTTGATCAAAATAAGTGAGGTTCTAGAGGTCTGATCTGCTGAAACTGAGCTAGACAAGCTTAGGGATTAAGTTTAAAGCAGTAGCAAAGAAACCTCATAAGGCTGAGTTTTCCTGTTAAATCTTATAAAAAATAAAAAAATTGCATTAACTGTTTAATTTATAGCGGAATAGGCAGTGATTGCTTGTAAAATCACTTGTCAATGACCTGCTATCTCTATAATATACACAGCCATCGGGGACGTGGCGAAATTGGTAGACGCACTGGATTTAGGTTCCAGCGCCGCGAGGTGTGAGAGTTCGAGTCTCTCCGTCCCCACCAATTTACTTAAGAGATTGAGTAAAGTGGCCGAGTAGAGGATTGGTGTAATGGTAGCATGACGGTCTCCAAAACCGTTCGTCAAGGTTCGAATCCTTGATCCTCTGCCAAAGTTTGAAAAAAGTCCAACACTAAGTTGGTACCCTGATGGGGACGTGGCGAAATTGGTAGACGCACTGGATTTAGGTTCCAGCGCCGCGAGGTGTGAGAGTTCGAGTCTCTCCGTCCCCACCATCAAAAGAGACAAGGTTGATGCCTTGTTTTTTTTTTGCCTGAAATTTTATGGACGAAAAAAAGCCCATCGAAATGGGCTGATTATAGGAATAATAGAATTTTACTCAATAAAAGGGTAAATCATGAGTGCATTGATTAATTAAATTTAAGCTTTCAGATGATCTTCAAACTCCTCACCCAGCTGCATGGCCAATGCATTACCTGAAAGATCGCAGGTCACCAGACCATATTCTTTTTTAAAACTGAAACTAAAACCACGATTGTCTGCCAGGGTGCGAACCGAATACCCCAATTTTTCTAACCAAAGTCTAAATGCGAGAACGTTTTTTGCTTTAACCACTTTTTTCACGAGATAACTCCTTCATCAGTTAAATCATAGATAAGGGTGAGAATTTTCGTTTTAAAGGGCAAATACCCTTATTTAAATTAATTTAATTGAATTTGCGGATTTAATGAACAAGATAATATAGACGAAATATAAGGTTTTTTATCTAAGTCTATGTTTTTTAATCTTTTCAAGATGTTGTAACTAAATATTTTAATTTTAAGCCTAAATAATTTTTCGAATAGTTATTAATATTCAAATATTTAAATCAATAATTGTTTATTTGTTATTCATTTTAAATTAGGAATTAGCGTGGTTTAAGGTTTTAGAGTTTGGGTAAGGCTTAAAAATATACAATCCAGCAAAGTTTCCGAGTATTTAGGTCATGGTTTTAGCCTCAACCCTTTATACTGGAATTGATGTAATTTAAATAAGATTAATGATGACTGAATTAAATATTGAACAGTACGTCAAACAGCAAATTGAACTTATGCAGCAGCAAGGGCAGGAGCCTGTGGCTGTGATGCTGGGTCATGAAGACTGGCTGGATTTTTCGGTACAGTCCAAGGTGGCGTATACGCCATTCGGCAGTGCGCGTCGTTATCAACCTGCTTTGGGTGGATTATTGCTGGTCAGGATTGATGAAATGAATACGGTACAAGTGGTCACCCAGCAAGAACTGGATGACTATGCTCAGAAGCATCAGCTGCTCTAAGCAGCTATAGTTTAAAACGAGTCTTTCATCACGCGTAAACGTTGAAACTCTTCGACACTGTCTGCGCGTAAAAAAGGATTGGTTTCCAGTTCTGCTGCAATAGTACTGGGTAAGGTACATTGTCCAAGCATGCGCATACGCTCAAGCTGTTCGAAACGTTCCAGAATTGCTGGATTATCCGGTTCTACATGTTTGGCAAACTGTGCATTTGACAGCGTGTATTCATGCGTGCAATAAACCTGAGTACGTGGCGGTAAGGCAGCCAGACGAGCCAGAGAGTGGTACATCTGCTGATAAGTGCCTTCAAATACCCGTCCACAGCCCATGGCAAACAGGGTATCGCCACAAAACAGCACATCAATAGCATCCAGGAAATACACGATATGGCCTAGGGTATGCCCCGGTACGGCGATAATCTGTACCTCAACACCATGAAAACTGAACTGGTTGTCATGTTCAAGTGGATGGTTAATAAACGGAATTTTTTCCAGCTCAGCTTTTGGGCCATATACCGGTAATGATTGCTTTTGAATTAAATCTGGAACACCAGCGATATGGTCTTTATGCCAGTGGGTGAGCCAGATCTGACTCAGCTCAAGCCCGTGTTCGGTACAGTAATCCTGAACTAGCGCAGCTTCAGTGGGATCAATGACCGCGACCTGATGCGTCGGTGTATGTTCAAGTAACCAGATATAATTTTGTAATGAGTTTTTGACATTAATACAGTGGATTTTAAACGGCATCATAAGACATCAGACCAAACAGATATTATGGATAAAGTAGCATAAATTCAGGCAGTCTGACTGTGGTCAAAGCTGCCTGTTTGCAAGAATTTTTTATATGATTTGTTTAAAAAGATCAGTCATTTATTCTGCATCTTTGACTGCGACAGCTTCGCCAATGGTATAGAAGTGACCACCGGCGACATGATGAATACTTTTCCATTCTTCGCTGACTTCATGATAGAACCAGTGCCCTTCACGGAACACCCGGTCATCAGCATAAGCGGCAATGACCTTACCAATAAACAGGTCATGGGCCTGCTGGTTATGTGGCTCGGAAATTAGCTCACATAAAATCCAGGCAGCACAACCTTCTACAACTGGGATCTCTTGATCTGCGAATTTGAATAACTGCACACCGGACCGCTCCAGTTTGTCTGGGTCATTGTACAGACTCAATGTTCCCAGGCTATAGACCATTTCCAGCTGTTTGAGTGTTGGAATCTGCAGGGCAAAGTAACCAGAATTTTCAATTATTTTTCGGGTCTTGGTGCTTTTATCCAGCACTACGGTGACTTTTGCTGGACTAAATTCCAGTGCACATGCCCAGGCAGCGGCCATGACATCAGTGTCTTGCCCATCATTGGCAGATACCAGTACTGTTGGACCATGCGTAATCAGGCGATAGGCTTTTTCTAAAGGTACAGTTTGAATATGTGAATTGTTCATAAAGAACCTTAATGAGTGAAAAGGGAGAAAAATAAATCATCTGATCCACAGCATATAAAATTCCCCTTCTGGAAAAAAGCTTTTAAACTAAACACCTACATACAGGAGTAAAGAAAATGAAAATGTACCAGGTGGATGCTTTTACGACGTCTCTATTTAAGGGAAATCCTGCTGCAGTCATCGTGCAGGATGCTTGGCTGGATGATCACCTGATGCAGAATATTGCCCTGGAAAATAATCTGTCTGAGACCGCTTTTGTCAAAGTGCTGGATGCAGAAAATTATGAAATTCGCTGGTTTACGCCGACCAAGGAAGTGGATTTCTGTGGACATGCCACATTGGCCAGCAGCTTTGTATTATTCAAGGATTTTAGCTCTGCAAAAACCATTTATTTTCATGTCAAAGATCTGGGCATTTTTACAGTATGCCAGGATGAGGATGGCAAAATCCGGATGAATTTCCCGATCCGTCAGCCTGAACTCATCACAGATTATCCGGAAGCTTTAAGACAGGCCCTGACGAAACCTTTTAAAAACGTTTATCTGAATACACAAGGTTATATTATTGAATATGAATCAGTGCAGGATGTATTAGAAGAGCAGCCAAATATTGAATTGCTGAAGCAGCTGAATGGAAAAAGAACCGCGATTACAGCAGCGGGTCCATTACTGGATGTCGCGATTACTGCTGGTGATACCCAATATGATTGCATATCACGTTATTTTGCACCGAGTAACGGGATTAATGAAGATCCGGTAACGGGTTCAATTCATACCGGGATTGCACCGATCTGGGCGGAGAAATTAAATAAAACTGAACTGGTGGCTTATCAGGCCTCTCAGCGTGGCGGTGTATTGTATTGCGCATTAAAAGAACAAGGCCGCATTGAGATTTCAGGTTATGCCAAACTGTTTATGCTGGCCGAACTTTATATTTAGCTAGCATACTCAATAAAATACCGTGAAATTGCGGGGTATTTTATTTGGCTTCTCATAAAATAGACTATTCATAATAAAGACTTTTCTCTAAGATCAAAGTGACTGTAAATAAAAATTCACACTTAAAAATTTGGATGAACAATGCAAATACGCTTTAAACGTTTAAGCTTGGCGATTTTATTATCTGGCTGGACAGCGGCCAGTTTTGCACAGCCGGTATTGGTGAAAACAGAACAGAATATCGAAGAATATCGACTGGAAAATGGCTTAAGAATTATTCTTGCGCCCAATGATAAAGAAAATAAAGTGTTTATGAATACGGTCTATCTGACCGGTTCACTGAATGATCCTCAAGGCAAAGGTGGGTTAGCGCATCTGCTTGAACATCTGGCGTTTAAAGGCACGGAAAATGTGAAGGGAGATGAGTTTCAGCGCCGTCTGGATCAATATGCCTTAATGACCAATGCCAGTACCGACTATTACTCAACCAAATATACCAATGTGATTCGTCCTGAGCAGACCGCGGTCAATGAAGTGATTTTCCTTGAAGCGGAACGCATGGACAAGCTGGTCCTGCAAGAAAAGTATGTACCGACTGAAATTGATATCGTGAAACGTGAGCGTGAAATCCGTCTGGATCAGCCATTTTCCGTACTGATGGATCAGGTATTTAAATCAGCTTATGGCAATCAATATCTGGGACGATTACCGATTGGCGATTTGAACGAACTGCAATCGATCAAGATGCAGGAGCTGAACCAGTTTTATCGTCAGTGGTATGCACCGAATAATGCCCTCATGATTATTTCAGGCAAATTTAATAAAGCAGAAGTGCTGAAGCAGATTGATACCCATTTCAGTCCGATCCAGTCCCGCAAAGTGCCTGAAGCGGTGAAAGTGCCTGCGCTAAAACCTGAACAGATCAAACAGCGTGAATTTACCGTGCAAAAGGGTAGTGATCTGGCCAAATTTAATATTTATCTGAACCAGTCAGAAGAAAGTATTAAAACCACACTGGCCATGTCCCCAATCTTATATACCTTGCAACCTAGCGGACACCTGTATCAGAGTCTGGTCGAGACGGGTAAAACTACTACGGTGCAGTCTATGACCTGGCTGGATAAAGATTTTAATCTGGTGTTTATGGGTGCCATCTATGCACCAAACCATCAAGTCAAGCAGGTTGAGCAGGGCTTGATTCAGGGTGTAGAGCAGAGCCAGCCATTTAACGAAACCGAATTAAACCGGGCTAAAAGTCTAACCCGAAACCAGGCGGACAATGTTAAAAACAGCGCAACCGCTTTAGGCTCGCGTTTAAGTGAATATGTAGTGGCTTATTCAGGTGACTGGAGCCAGTATTTCAAAGATCTGCAAGCCATAGAAAAGCTGGATGTCAATCAGATCAATCAGGTGTATAAGGCATTCTTTAAGCCAGAATATCGTATTTCTGGCAATATCTTGCCGACACCAGAAGATCAGAAAAAAGCACAGGAGTTGCCCCAGACTGAAGTGCCGGCTCAAACTCTGGACCAGCAGGCTGAAGCAGCAGAACCGCTGAAAGATGTCAGTGTCTATCAGGCAGAGGTAAAGCAGTATGTGGCACAGTCCAAGCAATATTTACAGGCCAAGGACAAACAGATTCAACGTGGCAAACTGAAGAATGGCATTAAATACGCTTTATTCCCGACCCAGACTCAGGATGACAAAGTTTATGCCACTATTGCACTTAATTTTGGTACGGCACAAAGTTTGTTCAATAAAGGCGAGATTCTGGATCTGACAGCTTACTTACTGCTGCGTTCTTCTGAAACTCAAAGCTTGCAACAGATTGCCGATAAAATTATTGAGTCCGGCGGTTCAGCCACGGCCAGTTCCTCTGAAAATGGCATGAGCATTCAGATCAGTGCCAAAAAAGAGAAGTTTGAAGAATTTTTCCAGTATGTGCTGGATGTGCTCAATAAACCGGCCTTTGAGCAGAGTCAGTTTGACCTGATTAAAGGACAAAGCCTATCTGCGTTAGACCGTCCTTATACTGAGCCCAATATGGTGGCAGGCCTGACCATGTCCCGCGCGACCGAGATTTATCAGCCGGGTGACCTTCGCTATCATTTTGAACCTGAACTGGCGAAAAAACAGATTCAGGCTGCTACTCGTGAACAGGTCGTAACGCTGTATCAGCAGTTCTTTAATACGCATCATGCCCAGATCGCAGTGACCGGGGAATTTAATCCGAAGTCCGTGAGTAAAGTCCTCAAAAATAACTTTGCGAGCTGGAAAGCAAAGCAGCCTTATGAGCGCTTAAGTGGTCAATATACAGTTTATCCGGCACAGAAAATCCATGCGTTGTCTGAACAGCGTGAATTCGGTCATTATCAGGCTGTCATGACATTCCCTGTCGGTGCAGAACATGTAGATTTACCAGCCATGCTGGTCTTCCGGCATATTCTGGGGGATTCTCAGTTGTCTTCACGTTTAGCACAGGAGCTGCGTGAGAAAAATGCGCTGGTTTATGGCTTCAGTGCCAATGCTCAGTATGATGAATGGATTGATTCAGGCGCATTAGGCATTCAGGCAAATTATACGCCTGGCCGATCAGCACAGGTGTCACAAGCTGTGCATAAGGTATTGAATGAGCTTCTGGCCAAAAGGGTAACCGAGCAGGAAGTTGAAGCGGCGAAAGCCACGATTTTGAAACAGCGCGTCACTGCACTAGAAGATGATCGCCGTATTCACAGCATGCTGATTCCACAACTGGAAAAAGATCGTAATCTGATCTATCGGGAGAAACGTGATCAGGCGATTGCCAAGCTGACCAAGGCAGATGTCGATGCCGTTATCAAAAAATATGTTAAACCGGATCAACTGGTCGAAGTCATGGCGGATCAGTATGGGAAAGAAGTGAAATAAACTCTGTAATTTTTTATAAGTCTATGACGGTCTCTTTTCATTTTAAATAAATGTTTAGATGTCTATATGGCTACTTTTGCTTCGGCAAAAGTAGCCAAAACCATTTGTCATCCGCAAAACTCGCCTACCACCTTCACGAAATAAATTTATTGTAGAAACAATCCTCTTATGATGTAGTCCTGCCTCAACCAGTTACGGATGACGTTTCCACGTATCTATAGGCGATAAAAGCGTTTGGCATTCTCATAAAAAACCGGCTTTACAGCATGTTCGTCATAGCTCTGCACAATATCGCTAAAGGCATCAATGATGGTGACCAGATCTGTGCTGACACGATCCATCGGGAAATTAGAAGCAAACATGATGCGATCTTTAGCGAAGCATTGTAGGGCATGCTGGATCAATGGAGCCGCGAGCTGAATCAGTTCATCTTTTTTTGCCAGTTTTCGCTCTAAATGAAAACGATGACCGAGTACAGGCATAAATAGACCGGAAATTTTGCTATACACATTTGGGCATTTTGCCAGTTCAGCCAGGTCTTCTTTCCAGGTCTGAAAAATATAGTCTCGCTGCTGTGCTGTTTGTCCTGTTGCTTTACCGACTTTCCCAAAGATGCCGGCAGGTGTGCCCAAGTGATCCAGCACAATCGGCGTTTCAGGAAATGTTTTGGCCAGATGGGCCACATCAGAAATTTGGGTAGAATAAACCCAGGCATCAAAACTTAAATTGGCTTTGGCTAATTCCTCAAATCCTTTCAGAAATTTCTTATTGCAGTATAAATGCGGTTCATCGGTCCAGGCATGAATGCCTTTATCGGCATGGAACGATGCCATTTTACGAATACCACGTAATTTAGGCGAAACTTCCTGATGTAATTGCAGCAGCTGTTTAAAGTTTTTTTGACGAAGATCAGCTGTAGCCACAATGCCGCCTAGCTGAATATTCTGTTCAGCAAAAGGCAGTCCGGCAATAAACCTGGTTTCATTAACCACACCAGTACCTTTATGTTCATGCCAGCTTGCCTCTATATGCACAATCTGTTCAACCTGGTAATGGCCAATATCATGTTTGTAATTTTCAGGTAGGTAAGGCGCGGTCAGATGTTCGGTGAGGCCAATCGTATCAATCACCGCTTTGGGCTTGATCAGTCGCACCATCTTGTCCAGCAGTTTTGGATGTTTGCCAAATAATTTTACGGCAGAGGCTGCGGCATGCGGTGTGGTATAAGGGTCCCATTGATGAATATGCGGATCTATAATCGGAAAGGGCAGTTGCTGCATGATATTTTTGGTCGTCGTTTAATTTTTATTCATTTTTTTATAGGATAAATGCAGCATTAAAGTCAAATTAAAAATCAAAGATTTAAAAAAAGCCCCGTAGGGCTTTCATTAATGATCGTGGTCGTGTTGATGCTTGTTGGCATGAAACTCTTCATTACGACGGAAACGTAAATAGTTTTCAAACTGCTCACAGTATTCATCATAGTTATCTTCCAGCATCATCTGAAATTGCTGCAAGATATAAGACATGACCTGATCTTTAGCGTCGCGCATCTCGTTGCCATCTTTGAAGTTATTGGCAGCGACCCAGGTATTAAAGCGGGCAGTACCAAACAGCATTGCGGCGCTGACTTGACCACGTTTTTCTGCCGGATTTTCCTGAGAGCCTTTTTCTACACGGCTAAATTCGTTGGCCTGTTTAATAAATTCATCAGCACGTTCAAAGAATGCAGCATTTAACGCTTCTTCTTCGGTTACATCGGTTGCTTCAATCTTTTGAACCATGAATTTTTCCTGATAATAAAATCTTAATCACTAATTATAGGCAAAGCCTTGCAGAAACTAAACCTTTGCCTTAATCTAAAAATAGCCTAAGCAATAAAAATGTGAATCTCATGCAAGATGCAATTGCTGTACAGAGCCTGAAAAGTGATATTGCCTTATTGCGCCAGAATATCTGGCCACCGGCAAATCTGGCCAATGTGGAAGGATTGCCAATTTATTATGGCACCAAGTCCCAGGTCGAAGAATATTACAAGCAATGGCTGGGTCTGATTGAAAGGGCGCAGGATCTGTTTCAGCCTTTTATGGAAGATGAAGTCTTGGATGCGATTCATTTGCCAAGTCATTTGAATCTGCCTTTATTCTATTTTCATGTGGACCGCATCCGGATTAATAAAACCCGCGCCAAAGAATCTAAAACTTTTCGTGGTATTGCCAGCCTGATTGAAAAATGTGGGCAATTTGAACCGGAACAGATTCAGGCCATGCAACGCTGGCTAGACAGTGATGAGACGGCGGCTTTAGTGGCACATCGTGAATTTGTAGATCTGCGCACTTATGTGTTCCAGCATGGTCAAAGTGAATACACCCGGACTCGATTTTATGTGAATGGGATCGTACTGAGTGTCGAACCACATTTTGAGCTGGTTGATGCCCGTGATAAGCCGCGTAAGCAGCGCAGCGATAGTTATAGCGATCCATTAGCCGATAACAATACCTGGAAAGTGTATGGCAAATATCGCTAGAGCAATTTTGTCTATTTATCTCTTACCAGAATAGTTTGGTGTGAGAAAATTTTTGTAACTGCTCGGCAGCCTGTTCCGACAGATGCTGCTGTTCTGCAGTAAGCCAGCCGATGACAAACCATGCCTTGCCGTGTTTTTTGGTATAAGGCCTATATAGGCTTTCTGCGACAAACAGATCATTATAATGACCTAAAGTCTCCTGTAAAGGTTTTAACGCTTTCAGATATCTTTTGACTTCCTTTTTAGGAAACAGGCTTTGCAGAAATTCCACATTATAACGCAAGCGCTTAACCCGCTTGCGGGTGCGATGGCGCGATTCAATATCCAGTTCCTGATAACTCTCTGCATCTGCACAGACTTTCTGGTGCAGTTTACTCAGTCCTTTACACAGGATTTTATGCGAGGACTTTTGTTGATCTCCATTCTGATCCTGACTAAAACGTAACAGCTCCAGTATCAACTCCATCGTGGCGGACTCTCTGAATAATTGGCTAATATCTGCCTGATCCTGTTGGGCTGGAGGTAATTGCAATACTGGCGAACCTGCAGCTTCTAGCTGAGGAAGCAGACTTTCAGCTAAAGCATCTCGATCCCGGGTAGAACCTAATTGCTGGAAGATATTGCGTAACTGATCCTTCCATTCCTCTGGCAAATCCTGATGATAGGGCTGGAAAATTTTTAAGGCACTGCGTAAACGCCGGATAGCGACGCGGGCCTGATGCACATGATCACTGTTGTAATTCTCTAGCGCAATCGCCGTCGCATTGGGAAACAGATGAGTCAGACAGTTGGTGATAATTTTTTGCAAGATATGATGAATATCGTCTTTAGCTGCGAGCTCTAAGGTTGTCTGATGCTGGACCGGAAGATCAGTTTTATTATTCAGCAGAGCATAACCACGTTCAGATTTGCTGCGTACATCCAGCCATAACTGATAACGTTGAATCCAGGGTTTAACAAAATCAATTAAGTCATCAAGTCTACCACTTTTAAGCTCAAATTCGACTTCATAAATGTCTAAGGTTTGGCCCTTAGAACGAATCTCACCTCTATCCAGTGCAATTTCAATCTGACTTCCTCGGTAATTTTCAATCCAAAGATCCCGCTCTACATCAGTTTCAAATTGTAGAGTCAGAGACGTATCTAGGGTGTGAAGGGCCTGTTTTAGAATCTTCCGAGCCTGTTTATGCTTGGCATAAGCTTTTAAATCACAGTTGTCCGGTGCGGTAACCAGTCTTTCTTCCAGCTCAAAGCGTTCAAACTGATGCTGGCTCGGTGCTTTTAAGGTCTGAAACCATTGTTGATCTTCCAGACGCTGCCGGAGTGCAATTTTGTGCTGCTGTAACTGCTGATCGGAAGTATCAAAGTATTTAGCACATAAATGATGTCGAGTCGGCCCGTACTGCTGAAAATCTTGTTCGAATTGGTGACGGACACCTTGCGGAATCTGGAATTTGAGTTCGATTTCTGCCATCGGGTCATTCCTTCTCGATGAAGCTCATTACAATCAATATAAACCAAACAACAAAAGTATTGTGATGTGCTTATGCAACAAAGAAAGCACACCATAGCGTGCTTTGAAAGTCAGTTAAATACTTATTTAAGGAATTTGCGGCTGACCAGAAACTGTTCTGTCGCTTCTAGTAATTTTTGTGCATAGACTTCCTGTTTTGCGGTCAACCAACCCAGCACAAACCAGTCACTGGCTTCCAGCTCGGTCTGCTGGATATACAGGGCAGAGGAGGCCAATGTCTGATATTCATTTGCTGCCTGCTGTGCATCATTTAACGCCTTGCTGTATTTTTGCAGGTTTTTGACATCATAAATTGTGGTCAAAATCGGGAAGCTGAATTTTAATTCCTGAATGCGAATGGACAGCAGATCCAGACTCTCAAAATTGGTAATATCAGTCTGGTTCATTTGTTCCTGCAAAACTTTGTATTGTTGCTGCAGGGTAGTTTGCGCTGCAGATTTTAATTCCAGCGGCTTAGCTTCATCTGTACTTAAGCTGAAGATCAGCAATTCCAGATAGTGATGCACATTCTGGGTGGACTTCACCAGATTGCCCAGCTTCTCTTTGGCATAAAGGATATCTTTAGTCAGGTTCTCTGCGGTCGTAGGATTTTGCAGGAAGCCAGCCAGAGTGTTCTGCATATGCTGTAAATGTTGCAGATGTTCAAACTGCTGTTTAAAGGCAGACAGTTGATGCGCCCATTTGTCTGAAACCTGGGTATGCCAATCTTTAAACAAAAGTAAGGTCAGATAGAGATGATCCAAGGCCTGTTGTGCCTGATCAATATGTTCCTGCTCTGCCACTTGCGCAGAGATTGCCGCGATATTGGGCAATAGATGCTGCATTTGCTGGGCCACCAGATGACACAGGTTTTTACCCGCACTATCTTTTTTGCTGATCTGAAATTCTTTGGCAAAAGTAGCGGGACTCACGCTCTGATTAGTTGCTAACAGATTCCCGATTTCTGCCTTACTACGTACATCCAGCCACAGCTGATATTTTTTGACCCATTCAAAACTAAAGGCCAGCAAATCCTGAATTGAGCCATGCTTTAACTCGAATTCAACTTCATGCACCTCCTGCTCAGCATGAGGAGTGCGAATACAGCCGATATCCAGACTGACTTCGATTGACGTATTTTCATATTCAATCACGCGTAAAGTACGGGCAATATCGGTTTCAAACTGAAGTTGCAGCTGGTCAAACTGATCACCTAAAGCGCGATTAAGCAAGGCTTGCGCTTCAGCAGACTGGTTGTAAATACTCAGGTCCAGCTCAGGTGACTGTTCTAATTCACCCAGATCATGATTATGTTCGAAACGTTCAATGTGACTTTTGCCTGCTGCTTTTAACGTCTGAACCCAACGACTGCCTTCTAATCGCTGACGTAGGGCAATTCCATGCTGGGCCAGTTGACGGTCTGCAGTATCATAGTATTTGGCTTGAAGCAGGATCTGTTGAGATTTCTTGGGATCAAGTGCCTTAAGCAGGGCAGTACGGCGTGCCGCGGGAATCTGGAACTTGAGTTCAACTTCAACCATGATAATCATCCTGTCTATTCAATTTATTGAAAAATATTAAAAAATAAATTGAATTTTTATTCGCTTGCATGAAATTCCGATATGAAACGGAAATATTTTTTAGACTTTTGAGCGGCTGATTGTAACGAAAAACCAATCTGATGTAAGACTTGACCGATTGAAAAAAATGGAAATGGAAAAATTAAAATGCTGATCTCATTCGCTGGTTTCTACTGAAAGCATGACAATTCAATATCTAAGCCAAATTCAGGTACAGAATTACATGAAAATAAAGGTACTTTTAATTGCCTAAATTATGCGCTAAGGTGAAGAAAAAAGATCAGGATGATGATAATGAATGCACAAGTGCAGCCGAGCAATGAGATTGCAGAACTGACTTCTCCACAAATGCCGATTCATGACTATCATGAGTTTTACCGGTTTTATCTAACCGAGCATCGCCATATTATGAGCCGCCGTTTGCATGTCGCAGGCAGTAGTATCGGTTTATATTTTTTTAGCAAAGCCCTTCATCAGCGTAAAGCTAAATATCTGGCCTATGGACTACTCTCAGGTTATGCCTGTGCCTGGATTGGTCATTTCATTTTTGAAAAGAATAAACCGGCCAGCTTTAAACAGCCGCTATACAGTTTTATTTCAGACTGGCGTATGTTTGCCGATGTATTACGTGGTAACCTGAGCCTGGTCGATCGTAAGCACGACAAAATTCCAAGTTAGGGCTTATGACGTTTTATCGGATTTATGCTTAAGTATTGCAATAAAAACGATAAAAACACTTGCAAGTGTAGAGTTATTATTCTATTAATTGTTTTATTGCTTATTCAGTATTTTATCAAAGAGTATAATTCACTGAATAAATCAGTTTTCCAAGCCTGGAGCGACCTTCTCCGGGCTTTTTTTATATTTAAAAAAATAGAAAGATCTGCATTGACGTATTTTTAATTTATCTGAATGATTTAGAAAATATTCACGAGATGAATGAACCAAGTTTGAGAGATAAGATGGTCAGTTCTGCTTAGATGGGTCGATCCTTTCTAGCTTTGACACGTCTCCCCATAAACGGTTTACCCAAAGCTAGAAAGGATCTGGTAGATAAAACACAGCTTTTGCTTTTCTATTTATGTGTTGTGTTCGAACTTATTTAAATCCTTTAATGCATGTAGACCTATCCCTGAAATTGGGTATTTTGAAGTTTTCTTTAAGTTTTGTGATTAATGGTATTCAAGCAATTTTATACACAGGAATCGTAAAATCCGGACATAAAAAAATCGCTTTCAGAATTTTGCAACTTCTCCACTAAGTTATCTGCAAAATCCTAAAAGCGTTTGTCGGAGGGCGTAAGCATTAACACTTTATCATTATTGTTATAAAACCATTAAAACGTAAATTCTCGCAGTCGCCTATCACTGAAAATAGGGATATTGATCAATCACCTGTATAAAAAGTACAAATAATAATCTAATCCCTGAATCGGGTATTATTCAGTGTTTAGGATGGGGAAACTCGCCCATTTATGCCTATAATAGCGTATGTATTTTGAATGGCGGCAGTCATGCGCGGTTTATATTTAATTACCAATGATGATCCTATTGAGCTTCTTCTGGCGAAACTTGAAGGTGCAATGGCGACTTATGAAGTTGCGGTACTTCAGTATCGTCGTAAAAAAGTAGCGAAAGAAGATCAGGCTTACGAAATCGAATATATGAAACAAATGTGCGAACAGTATAAAGTTCCATTTGTGATTAATGACGATTTAGAAACTGCAGTAAAATATGGTGTAGGCGTGCATTTGGGTCAGGGTGATGGTTCCATCCAGGAAGCTGTTGAACGTTTGCCTAAAAATGTATTGATTGGCCGCAGTTGTAATAATTCACTTGAGCTTGCTGAACAAGCCATTGCAGATGGGGCTAATTATGTGGCCTTTGGCGCGATCTATGCGACTGATACCAAGCCAGAAGCAGGTAATATTGGTTTAGAAACATTGAAGCTGGCTAAAGAAAAATTGAATGTGCCAATCTGTGCCATTGGTGGTTTGACGGTTGAAAACGGTAGAGAAGTTATTGAAGCCGGTGCAGATCTTTGTGCAGTCATTAGTGATGTCTTAGGTCGCTCAATGTCGACTGTCGGTCAACGTGTATATGACTGGTCGGAACTATTTGCTGAACAAGCTTAATTTTTATTTCTTATTGTATTTTTGAGTTGAGTGATTCTCATGAGTTTATCTCCAAAGCAAGAACAACTATTTAAACAAGCCAATAAACATATTCCGGGTGGTGTTAACTCACCTGTACGTGCCTTCAATGGCGTGGGTGGTACGCCTATCTTTATCGAGAAAGCCCAAGGTGCTTATCTGTACGATGTCGATGGCAAGCGCTATGTGGACTATGTCGGTTCATGGGGACCAATGATTCTGGGTCATGCGCATCCAGCAATCATTAAAGCGGTGCAAGATGCAGCAGTAGATGGTTTAAGCTTTGGTGCGCCAACAGTTCACGAAACGACTTTGGCTGACATTATTTGCGACATCATGCCATCTATTGAATTGGTGCGTATGACCAATTCCGGTACTGAAGCAACAATGACTGCGATCCGTCTAGCACGTGGTTATACTGGCCGTGACAAGATCGTAAAATTTGAAGGGTGTTACCATGGTCACTCTGACTCGCTGCTGGTAAAAGCAGGTTCTGGCCTGTTAACTAAAGGCGAAGGTGAAGCGACTTCTGCGGGCGTACCTGCTGATTTTGCCAAACATACTTTAACTCTTCCTTATAACGACATCGACACTTTAAAAGAATGCTTTGCCAAGTTTGGTTCTGAAATTGCGGGTGTGATTGTTGAGCCAGTGGCAGGGAACATGAATCTGGTGAAACCGATTGATGGTTTCCTACAAGCGATACGTGATGTCTGTGATGAACATGGTTCAGTATTCATTATTGATGAAGTGATGACAGGTTTCCGTGTCGGCCTAGGCGGTGCTCAGGCACACTACGGCGTGACTCCTGATCTAACGACTTTAGGTAAAATCATTGGTGCAGGCCTGCCAGTCGGTGCTTTTGGTGGTAAGCGTGAAGTGATGGAATGCATCGCACCATTGGGTAACGTGTATCAGGCAGGTACCTTGTCAGGTAACCCACTGGCAATGCGTGCCGGGATCGAGATGTTTAAACATCTGCGTGAGCCAGGTTTTTATGAAAAATTGACTGCACAACTTGAGAAACTTCTTGCAGGCTTACAAGCAGCAGCGGATAAAGCTGGTATTTCATTCAAGACTCAACAAGTGGGCGGTATGTTTGGCCTGTACTTCACGGATCAGGAAGACATCACCAGCTTTGATTCAATGCTGAAGTGTGATGTTGAAGCCTTCAAAAAATTCTTTCATGGCATGTTAAGTCGTGGTGTGAACCTGGCTCCATCTGCATTTGAAGCAGGATTTATTTCAGCTGCGCATAGTGATGAAGATATTGAATTTACGATTCAAGCGGCTAAAGAAACTTTTGCTGAAATGAAAGGGTAATACAACCTCTCCCTAATCCCCTCCTAAAAGGAGAGGGAACATAAGCCCGAATTCGTTCGGGCTTTTTTATACAGATTTTGAAAATGGAAAAGACTGATGCAAACTAAACATTATTTGACCTTAAGCGATGCTGAGTTCTTATTAAATCAGGCCTATGAATATGCGTTAAAGCAGGGTTTTAATGTCAGTATTGTAGTGGTCGATGAAACTGGTAATTTGCTGGCAATGAAGCGTATGGATGATGCATCACCGATGACAGCAAACCTATGCCTGGAAAAAGCAAGGTGTTCTGCCATTAGTCGCCGTCCGTCTAAGCTGTTTGAAGATATTATCAAAGGCGGTCAAATGGGCTTTCTGACGATGGATACTTTTTCTGGGATGTTAGAAGGTGGTGAGCCGATTATGTATCAAGGTCAGCTCGTAGGTGCAATGGGTGTTTCTGGAGTGAAGTCTTTCCAAGATGCAGAGATTGCACAGCAAGCGATTGAGAAGTTTTTGGCTAAGCAAAGCTAATCCAAAATAGAAATTGATCAGCTCAATTTAATAAAATCATCCAACGATGTTCCAAAATGAAGCGTGGAACGTGAAATATCAACTAAAAAGCCCAATCGCTAATGAGAGGGCTTGTCTATATACAATAAAGTTATGATTTAAAAAGGAAATCAAAATGATTTCGTATAAGGTGTATTATGTTAATTTTAGGAAAACTTAATAAATCCGTGTTTAAAAATTAAACTAGAAAGATTTTGTATTACTATCAATTTAGGATTCCTCTCTTATAAATCTTATTTAATGACGCTATCTTTTTGTATTGATGAAGCTATTTTATCAATGGTAGTACGAACACGTATTGGTAAGAAATTTGATCTTTTCCATACAATTTGAATAGGATAGTTAGTACTTGAATAGTTAGTAAGTAGGTGTATTAATTGACCACTTTGTATATATTCTTGAATCAACCAGGAAGGTAACCAACCAATTCCTCCATGCATTAGTACATAATCTAATATGCTTTTTATGTCATCCATTTGAACTTTATTTTTTGGCAAATATTTCATAGTTTTATGATGAGAACTTTGAAATATCCACTTTTCAAGCTGCCCATTTTTCAAATATCCAATAGTCTGATGGTTATCTAAATCTTTAATGCTCTCAGGAACCTGGTATCTTTTTAAATATTCAGGTGTGGCACAGAGCCACATTGCATGCTCAGAAATCTTTTTAACCATTAATTGACTATTATCTTCTAAATTACCAATTCTTATCACTAGGTCATAATTATCTTCAATTAAATCAATATAACGATCATTAAAAGAAAGAACCATATTCAAATTTTGATGTTCATCTGCTAAGTCTCTTAATATCGGAACTATGAACTTTTGTCCAAATAATACAGGCATAGAGATACGTATCATTCCCTGAATATTTTGATTATTACTTTCAAATAATGTCTCAGCTATTAATAATTCTTGTACAGCCCGCTGGCTATGTTCATAGAAAATACTACCTTCTTCTGTGAGAGCTAAATGACGTGTATCTCTGTTAAAAAGTACTACTCCGAGCTGTACCTCAAGCTTTGAAATCATCTTACTGACAGCGGAACGAGTCAGATGTAATTTTTCTGATGCTTTAGTAAAACTTCCTTGTTCAACAACACTAATAAATGCCATCAAACTTTTCAGATCATTAACACGCATATTAGTTCCAATTGGGAATCAATCAGTTGATTTATTATCACTTTTGTATCCAATTTATCAATGATAATCTAATTAAAATTCATATTAGGAACCTTACTATGAACAAAATTTTAGTTATCAAATCTAGTTTTATGCAGGAAAAATCTCTAAGTAATCAGCTCATTAATAAATATTTATATAGACGTAAGCAAAGTGGTTATGTTGACCAAATAATTGAACATGATCTAGGAGCTATGAACTTACCAGTATTAAACTTAGAGATATTTAATGCCTTACGTGGAGAGGCAAATGAAAAACCTGAGGTAAAAGCAGCAGTAGCTCTCTCTGATCAATTTATTCAAGAGCTGAAAGATTGTGATCTATTATTGATTGCAGCACCAATGTATAACTTAAATGTACCAACCCAATTAAAAAACTGGTTCGACTTAATTGCACGAGCACGAGTAACTTTTCAATATACAGAAACCGCACCCGTAGGATTAATTAAAGGTGTTAAATCAATTATCTTTAGTTCACGTGGTGGTTTTCATCAAGATCTTCCAACAGATGCTGTTACAGCATATTTAATAGCAGTATTAGGATTAATTGGTATTGATAAGGTAGATTTTATATATGCTGAAGGCACTGATATTAAACCATTAGGGAAATCTAAAGCACTTGAATTAGCTTCACAGCAAATTGCTTTACAAACGAACGTAGGATTGTAAGTATATTCTTCCTTATGGCAATGAAATTATAATTTTCTATTGTTCTAAGGTTCCTATTTAACATAATGGAGGTTATACGAAATTAGAACAATAAACGTCTGTAAAATCAAAGTGTTTTTCAAATCGATGCTAAACTAAAATAGCATGAATCATCATGCTATTTTGTATTTATAAGAGCCTCCCATGCTGTACCCCATGCCCAAAAAAATCCAACTCGCGCCATCTCAAGCCAAATGGCAGCTTACATCAAATGAATCTGTTTTGGTTTTAGTCGGATTGCAAAACTTGCGTATGCAGCAGGGCATACAAGACAGCGACCTGATAACTCATCTGATCCAGATCAGTAATAAAGCCAAAGCACTCGATATTCCAATCGTTGATTTGTATGGCGATGATTTAATGCAAGGTATGCAGCAACTTGGAGAATATGCTTCAACTCATTCACAACTGATTTTCGCCGGACAGATTACACCGGTGCTGAAACAGATCCTGCCACATCTGCAAAGTGTGACAGAACAAATTTGCATAATTAATGATGCAATTTTGATGCCTAGTCAGGAACAGCATATCCAGTGGATTGAGAATATAGTGGCACAAGGTTTGCATCATATGAACAGCTATAGTCTGACTCGATTGTGGAACTTAAGTGCGCCGTCAGAATATGTATTGTCAACCAAAGGCATCATGTTAGCAGTAGCTGAACAGCTGGATATAGATGCGCTTGAAATTGATCCTTATACTAATTTAAAACAGTATGGACTGGACTCTGTAGCAGTAGTCAGTCTGGTTGGCACATGGCGTGCGCATGGTGCTGATCTGCGTTATGAAGATGTGCTGGAACACTCGTCATTACATGATCTAGCGAGCTTTGTAATGCAATCTGCACGTCGATAATCGGTAATTGGGTAATTTTCTTAAAATAATCGGAAATTTCATCGCCATTTACATAAATGCGCATTGTAATTATCACTCAAGCTTTCTATTATGGCCGCCTTGTTTTTCGCGATCAGCGTGGGATTGAACTTTGAGTAATTTTCTAACCGAACATCTGATACATCGTGATGAAGATTTTATGGTCATCCATAAGCCTGCAGGCTTACTCACAGTTCCCGGTAAAACAGAAGATTTACAAGATTGCCTGATCAATCGCCTCATCGAATTAGAACCTAAAACTTTACTGATCCATCGTCTGGATCGAGACACTTCCGGTATCTTAGTATTTGCTTTAAGCCGAGAAGGGCAAAAATCCATTTCTCGCCAGTTCCAGGAACGCCAAACCGATAAAACCTATCAGGCCATCGTGGCTGGAACATTAGAAGGCAAGGGTACAGTTGATGTGCCTGTCATTTATGATCCAAGCTGTCCACCACTGCATATTGCTGAACCGAATCATAATAAGCCGGCAATTACAGAATGGCAGGCCATCGAACATTTTGAAATTCAGAGGCAAGCTGTGACTCGGGTGAAACTGACTCCGATTACCGGTCGTTCACATCAGCTCCGTGTACATATGCAATATCTCGGGCATCCGATTATTGGCGATACCTTGTATGCAACGCCAGAGCAGCAACAGCTTAGTCCGCGTCTATGCTTACATGCCGAGCGTTTAAGTTTTTATCATCCTAAAACACAACAGTTAGTTGAATTTAATTGTCCGGCTGAATTCTAGGAAATACTTGTTTAATCGACGTGAATTATGCTCACTTTTTAGTGGGCTTTATGTCAAAATACATTGCTTGAAGGTGTGAAATTTTGCTCAAATGACGTTTCGTGATTGAGCCTGATATTCATAATCTTGTACTTAAGATAAAGGTGGAAAAATTGCAGCAATTTGCTATTGGTCAACGTTGGTTATCAGATACTGAAACAGAACTCGGTTTAGGGGTTCTCATTGATGTTGATGAGCGATCGGTCAGCATTTTATTCCCAAAAAGCGATGAAACTCGCGTCTATGCTCGCAGTAACGCACCCTTATCTCGTATCGTATTTAATGCGAATGACGAACTGCAAGATCAGGAAGGTACGATCTGGACCGTTGAGTCAGTTGAAGACCGCAATGGCGTGGTGCGTTATCACGTGGTTCGTACTCTTGAAGATGGTACAGAAGAACGTAAAGCTTTAAATGAAACCCGTGTAGGTGCAACGATCCAGTTGTCTAAACCTTTAGATCGTTTACTGGCTAGCCAGATTGACTATAAAGAGTGGTATGACCTGCGTATTGAAGCCTTGCTGATGCAAGCCAATATGCAAACCAGTCCATTGCGTGGCTTGGTCGGTTCGCGTGTGGGTCTGATTCCACACCAGTTGTATATCGCACATGAAGTCGGTCAGCGTTTCGCGCCGCGTGTTTTACTGGCCGATGAAGTAGGCTTGGGTAAAACCATCGAAGCAGGTCTGATCATTCATCAGCAACTTAAAACTGGCCGTTCTGAACGTATTCTGATCTTGGTCCCGGATTCACTGCAATATCAGTGGATGATTGAGATGCGCCGTCGTTTCAATCTTGAATTCTCCCTATTTGATTTGGCTCGTACTGCATCGATCAAAGAGCATGATCCTGAACTAAATCCATTCCTGACCGAACAGCGCATTATTGCTTCTGTGGACTTTATGGTGGATCACGAAGATCTACGCGAACAGGCGATTGAAGCGGGCTTTGACCTGCTGGTCGTCGATGAAGCGCATCACCTGATGTGGTCTGAGGAAGAAGGCGGCAATGACCGTTATGATCTGGTCGAAGAGCTGGCAGAGAAAACACCGGGCGTATTGTTATTGACTGCAACACCAGAACAGCTCGGTGTAGAATCTCACTTTGCACGTCTACGTTTACTTGATCCGCAACGTTTCAGTTCATTGGACCGTTTCCTGGATGAAGAAGAGCAGTATCAGCATACTGCTAAAATCGCTGAAGTACTGATGTCAGACCTTCCACTGGAAGCTGAGCATTTCACTGCGATTGAAAGCCTGCTTGGTCATGCGATTGAAGATACCCCAGAGCAACGTTTCCGTGCCATTCATGAATTGCTAGACCGTCATGGTACGGGCCGTATCCTGTTCCGGAATACCCGTGAGGCAATTCAGGGCTTCCCGGGCCGTGATTGTCAGCCAGCGCCTTTGCCAGCACCAGAAAACTGGTCTAAAGATGGCAAACTACGTGAACAGATGTGGCCGGAAGAATCTCAACTTGATGGCTCGTGGATGGAAACCGATCCGCGTGTGATGTGGTTGATGGAAAAGCTGCGTACTGATCTGAAGCATAAAAAAGTATTGCTGATTGCGCGTAGTGGTCCAGTGGTTGAAGCGCTAGAAAATGTATTACGTCTGCATGCAGGTATACGTACTGCCATGTTCCATGAAGGCATGAGTCTGCTGGAACGTGACCAGGCAGCGGCTTATTTTGCTGAAGAATCTTATGGTGCACAGATTTTATTGTGCTCTGAAATCGGTTCAGAAGGCCGTAACTTCCAGTTTGCATCGGACTTGATCCTGTTTGACTTGCCAGCCAATCCGGATGTTCTGGAACAACGTATTGGTCGTCTGGATCGTATCGGTCAGGAAAACCGTATCCAGATTCATGTGCCTTATCTGGTGGGTACTGCGCAAGAGCGTATGTTCCGCTGGTATAACGAAGCGCTGAATATTTTCAGCAACATTTCTCCAACGGCGCAAACGCTGCAAGAAAACTTTATTGTTGCCCTGAAAGATTGCTTGCTGGCAGATAAAGGTCAGGAATTTGAAGATCTGCTGGAAGAAGTTAGCGTACAACGTGAAGCACTGGAAGCCGAGTTGCAGGAAGGTCGTGACCGTCTGCTTGAGTACAATTCTTGCCGCCCCGTCGTGGCACAGGAAATTGTTAATGCGCTTGAAGACTATGATGACAATACCACCTTGCCAATGTTCATGAAGCGTTTTATGGCATCGACCAATATCGACTTTGATGAGCAAAGCAATGGTACGGTGATCATCAAGCCAACGGATCAGATGCAGGTACAAGGTTTGACCCTGGATGAAGAGGGTATGACAGCCACCTTCTATCGTGACCAGGCTCAGATCCGTGAAGATGCTCAATATCTAACTTTAGAGCATCCATTCACTGAAAGCGTGATGGAAATGATCAATACTCAGGGCTTTGGTAGTACCAACGTTGCGGTCTTAAAGTCTGCAGCATTGCCACAAGGTTCTGTATTGATGGAAGTGTGGTTCAAGGTTGATGTGGTTGCACCAAAAGCACTAAACTTACCGTCAAGCTTGCCACAGCAGCTGATCCGTGTATTGCTGAGTGAAAAAGGTCAGGATCTGTCTCAGAAGATTGCGCCTGAAATCCTGAAACCATATCTACATCATTTAGATGGCAATAGCTGCCGTCAGGTGGTGAAAGCACGCCGTGAAGTGATTGAAGCGCGTTATCAACAGGCATTGGAATTAGCTCGTTCAGCATTGCCAAACTTCAGGCAGCAGGCTAAAGAAGCGTATGGCAATAAATGGCAGTATGAAATTGACCGTCTGACTTACCTGAAACAGTTCAACCCAAGTATCCGTGAAGATGAAATCGCACGTTTACAGAAGCTGCAAAAAGAAGGCTTGAGTCTGTTAGAAGGTTTATCTGTAACACCTGAAGCGATTCAAGTAATGGTCGTGGTTAAGCCATAAGGTCTAATGAATTATAAAAGCAGCTTTCGGGCTGCTTTTTTATGGCTGAAATTTAAATCTTAATTAAGTGCTTGGTCGGGCCGTGCTAGCTGATATTTTCTGTATCGATTAAAATCAGCCCACCTAAGAATAAGAAATAAAATACCATGTCCAAAGCATTGATTACTGTTGGCGCGAAAACCAGCCACGGCGGTATGGTCACTGAATGTGAAAACTCTTTTTTAATTAATGGTATGGCGGTGCATCTGAATGGCATGAAGCATTACTGTCCTAAGTGCCAAACTACCGTGACAGCTATTGCTAGTGATTTATCTACAATAGTCAAAGGCAGGGCTGTAATCATTGCTGGAGATAAAGCCAGTTGTGGAGCCACTTTTTTACCAATGCAAAACCTGACTATTTCCAAAAAATAATGGACCATATGCCGATTTAAGCCTGGAATGACTTAAAGGTCATAGATTGGTGAATTTGGTTCTGTAGAATTTTGCATTTCAATATTAAGCTTCTCTCAGACTTTATAAAGAAATGATTAAAGAAAATAATGAAACAGGTTTTGCATTTTACTCATGCCAATGGCATTCCATCAGCAAGCTATCGCAAGTTTTTAAATTATTTTCAGGATGAATATCAGGTCAAGGCGATTCCGCTGATCGGGATGAATCCAGCCTATCCAATTACCAAAGACTGGCGTTATCTAGTAGATGAAGTGATACAGGATATTCAGCAGCAATCTCCGAATCAAAAGGTGATTGGGCTGGGACATTCATTTGGTGGTTTAGTAACCTTAATGGCAGCCTATCAACGTCCGGATTTATTTTCTAAACTGGTGATCATGGATCCACCTTTCGTGATTGGGAAAAACAGTGCACTGTTTGAAGTTGTGAAAAAGCTTAATCTAAAAAGTATCGACCGTTTCACTCCGGCAGGTATTACCCTAAAACGTAAAGATTACTGGCCATCTAAACAGGATGCCGTTGAAGCGCTGAGATCGAATCGTCTATTTAAGCATTTTGATGAGCAATGTTTTCAGGATTATATCGAAAGCGGGATTGTGCCTGATCAAGAGCGTGAAGGAGTAACGCTAGCCATTCCCAAAGAGATTGAGGCAGAAATTTTCCGGACTGTACCGGCCTGGTGGTGGCGTACACCAAGAAAACCACCCCAGGTTCCGATACATTTAATCACAGCAGAGCGCAGCCAGTTTTATCAGCAAGGTTTACCACAAGGCATGCATAAGGTTTATCAAATTGATTATTCGGTGGTGCAGGGCGGACATATGTTTCCACTAGAGCATCCGGAAATGACGGCAAACCATATTAAAGCCAGATTGAAGAAGCTTTAATCTTGGTAATAAAAAAGACTCATAAAGAGTCTTTTTGGTGTCTAGCTTAACGGATTTGGGATTGATCCAGATGACGTGCGCCTTCCAGAATCATGCGAATCATGATCATGGTTTGTTCCGCAATTTCCTTACGGTCTTCAGGTGCCATATCGATCACATTGGCACCCATATTAAATACCAGTTGGGTAATCGCTCTGGCCGCAATCTCGGGATGAAATAATTTTTTATTATTTAGTCGTTCCAGACGGATCAGGTCTTCCTGAAGCTCCTGCTGGAAATAATTCAGTTGGCGTTCGACTGCCTGTTTATAAGATTTTGAACCAGTATAACCTTCACGTAATAACAGACTTAAATTGCCTTCATCAGCATCCAGCTGGGCAATAAAGACTTCAACAGAGCTACGGATAATACTGTTCTGTTTCGATGCTTTTAGGCGGGACTCATTGAGAATCTGACGCAGCACGATCCCGGCACGATCAATCAATTCAATCGCCAGTTCATCGATATCTTTAAAATGACGATAAAAACTGTTCGGAGCAATTCCAGCCTCACGAGCAACTTCACGCAAGCTTAAAGATGAAATACTTTTTTGTGGTCCAATCAGGTTTAAAGCAGCCTGAAACAGTTCTTCCTTGGTAATGGTCGCTTTACGGCCCACACTACGGACAATAATGGGCTCATCAATGCTTTTCGATGGTAAAGACGCGTCACTGCTTATTTTCATTGAAGGCTCATTCATGAGGTGATTAGTAAAAGGCATTAACACATTATAACGAAGGCGGTCCAGCTTGTGAAATGATTAGAAACAATACAAATGTATATACAAATATATATACAAGTGTATAATAATTAAAAATCCAAGGTGATGTCTAAAACGATGCCTGTACTCGAAAAGCTTAAAACACCATTAAATACGCTGAAAGAGAGTGTGATTGATCCGTATGCAATTAATTTCTGGATGCAGAAATTAAATCCTTTATGGTCGATGAATCAGCCCTTAGGCAAGATTGTGCGCAAAGAAAATGCTGCGCAGGATATGTTGAGCCTGACGATTCGTGTCAATCATTTATTCCAGTTCGGTCAGGCGGGCCAGCATCATCCTGTATTTGTGGTGGTGAACGGCATTCGTTATGAACGTAGCTATAGTCTGACCCGTATTGATCAGCAGCATGTTTTATTGACGGTTAAAAAAGTGAATGCAGGTAAGGTTACCACCTGGTTTGCTGAACAGGCTGAAATCGGCGATATCATTGAATTCGGTCAACCTTTCGGTGACATGACTTTGCCAGAACAGAGCAGCCCATTGCTTTTACTTGCTGCGGGTAGTGGTATTACACCAATGCTAAGTATGCTGGAAGCTTTAAAAGATAAAGCTGACCTGACTGCACCAGTGACTTTATGGTATTGGGTCAAGAAAAACCAGGATGCTGCTTTCATTGCGCGTTTTGAAGAGCTGGCACAAAAGTTTTCAAACTTTTCTTATCAGGTATTTGCAACTCAGGAACAACCGGCTGCGCCGCGTCTTGATGAATCTTATCTAGACCAATTGCAAGCATTGGAACAAAGTACAGTCTATGCATGTGGACCATCAGGTTTTGTTGCGACTGCAGAACGACTGTTTGCTTCAGCGAAACTGTTCAAAAGTGAAGCGTTCAGCATGAGTCTGAATGATGAAGCTGATACCGGTTTTGTCAATGTAACCCTGACTCAATCGAAAAAAATCGTCACGATTCCTAAAGGCCAGTCGATTCTGGTGAGTCTGGAACAACAGAATATCCGACCGACCCATGGCTGTCGTATGGGCATCTGTAATAAATGTGCCTGTAATAAAGCGGAAGGTTCAACCAAGAATCTGGTCAATGGCGCACAAAATACCGAGCCGGGTAATCTTTTAAAAATTTGTGTTAACTCAGCGCAGACTGACCTTGTCATCGACTTATAAGCGAGTTTTATCCTATGAATATGCCAGTAAAATTACAGTATTTTAAAAATCCTAAAAACCGTGAACTGACCCAGTCTGAGCTAGATGAACTTGCACGTGAGCTTGATGCCATCAAACAGGAAGTGCTGGATGATTTAGGTGAAAAAGATGCCAAATATATCCGTCGCGTATATTCGAGCATCCGTTATTCATCGATTGCAGGTCGTGCCTTATTATTTGCAGGATGGTTCCCGCCAGCATGGTTGTTGGGTACAGGCTTATTAGGCTTTGCCAAAATCATGGAAAATATGGAATTGGGTCATAATGTCATGCACGGTCAATATGACTGGATGAATGATCCGAAGCTCAATGGCCAAACCTACGAGTGGGATATTGTCGGAACTTCAGACAACTGGCGTCAAACCCATAACTTCAAGCATCATACTTATACTAACATTAAAGGCATGGATGATGATATTGGTTATGGCTTGTTGCGTTTGTTCCCTGAGCAACGCTGGAAACCAGGTTATTTATTACAGCCAATTTACAGTATTCCATTTTGCTTGTTATTCCAGTGGGGCGTAGCCATTCAAAACCTTGAATTGGGTAAATACTTCAAAGGCCGTAAAACCAAAGAACAAACTCTTGAAGAATGGAAGCCAATGCAGCGTAAAATTGGCAAGCAATTATTCAAAGATTATGTATTCTTCCCGTTGATTGCAGGTCCTGCAGCATTACCGGTATTGACAGGTAACCTGGTGGCAAATGGCCTTCGTAATATCTGGACTTTCAGTATTATTTTCTGTGGTCACTTTACTAAAGATGTAGAAGTGTTTCCGAAAGCTGTGATGGAAAATGAAAGTCGGGGTCACTGGTATATGCGCCAGATTCGTGGTTCTTCAAACTTGACTGGTTCTGAAGCGTTTCATATTTTGACTGGACATTTAAGCCATCAGATTGAACATCACTTATATCCAGATGTGCCTGCACGCCGTTACCGTCAAATGGCGCCAAAAGTAGAAGCAGTATGTAAAAAATACGGCTTAAACTATAATAATGCCAGTTTGGTAAAACAGTATGGCAGCGTAATTAAACGTATCGTGAAATATGCGTTTCCGTTTAAGAAGTAAGATGGATTTCAATAAAAAACCGCTATTCATAGCGGTTTTTTATTATTCTCAGTTTAATTAATTATTTTAAGCTCAGACTCGGGTAAATTCATTTCAAGTAGTGGAAGTACTTTATCTCGTCCTTCCAGATAAGCATACTGTGCAAGGCATAACATTGCCTCATCTTCTTCACTATTTCCATAAGCATAAATTTCAGCATAATCTTCTAAATTATATTTTTCCAAGATTCTACTTTTCTTCTGATCCTTACTACAATCAGGTGTGTTGTATAAACCTGTCATTTTGCCTGTCAGAATTTCTACTTCACTACAAATCAGGTCAATGCCTAAATAAGTACAAACCGGTTTTAAATATAAATCCAGTGAAGCAGAAACGAGAACGACTTGATGCCCGAGTTGCTGATGTTGTCTAAGTTGCTTTAATAGCTTGGGATTTAATCTTAAAACAAGCTGCTGTGCATATTCTTCGGCAAGCTGCTGAATTTCATGCGCATGACTATTTTTGAACATGGTGTAATACAGCTTTGGGCGCATTGCATGAGCAGGATAGAGCTTAAGATAGTAAACCTGAATCCAAGGCAGAATACGAATGCCACGTTTTAAAATCTGCCTTTTCTTTAAAGCATAGAAAATGAACCCTGTAAAACTGTCATAAGGATACAGGGTTCCATCAAAATCAAATAAGGCTAGAGTTTTATGTTTTTGATGCGGCGCATGCATGTTTGATAACGACCATCGACACGGCTGGCAAACCAGTTAGTATTATACTCACGACTCAATTTTGGGCCTGAGATCACAACTTCTGGCATCATTGCATAAATTGGCTCTTTACCGGTTTTTTCTTGATAAAGTTTACTGATGCCACGATAAGTCATAGTATCTTCAAAATCTTTAACTTTTTCTTTTTTTAAATCCGCCCGAATCTGACGTTCAGTAATAATAAAATTATTTTTTGCAAAAACGCTGATGAGCTCTCGTTCAGATTGACTCTTTTGTGAGCGAATCGCGCCATCTTTAGTATATAGTAGTAAATCGCCATCCAGGCTCAATTCGGCATCGGTTAAGCTATTTAACATGCTCTGGAATGCTGCATTACGGCTGGAATACATCCCAGAGTTATAATCAGCAAAACGATAAATCGGTTTTTCATAATCCGCAGGGTACATCATCAATCGATGAATCCCATAATACAGTCCACCATACTGGCTATACAGGTCACTACGCAAATCAGCAATACTGCCCCCTTGACGTTTATATTCCTTGGCATAGCTGATATGAACCTGCATGGAACCCAAAGTTGTAATCGGATTCATTTTTTCGCCAATATTTTGTCCAAACAGTTTGGCTGCACCTGTCAGTGCACTTACATGATAATGCTTGGCCATGTAATCAAAGATTTCACGATAAAGTTCATCTAATTGACGTTCGGTTTTAACCCGGCGCATCTGGCTTAGATAATTGTCTTCTGGGCTTGGCTGGTTTTTCAGTACATCCTGGAAATATCCTGCAACTGTTCCACCGATACTTTCACCAAGTTTATCTTTAAATTTTTCTTCCAGACGTTCCTGAACTTCTTTAACGGCTTTTTCACCAAGACCAGGAACTACCGGGTCTGCATTAAAGTTAGATTCCTGATCGACAACTGCCACGATTGAACAGATATTCTCTTTGGTTTGTGGAATACCGAGCTGGTCAGTGATGTCATAAATATCTTGTGCCCAAGATTCACGCTGGCTGACACGGCCTGGAATGGCTTTGCGAATATGTTCAACTTCAAGAGTTGGTTCATCATTTGACCACCATGAACCATTGCCGCACCCAACAAGGCTAATAGATAAAGCAAGTAGGGATAAGGACTTAAGAGAAAAAGCTTGAGCAAAATATTTGTTCATGGTGTCGTAAATAAATTGAAAAGATGAGTGAACAAGGCAGATGCAGTATACTATGCCCATCAGAAAAGTGATGAATTTATATGTATATTGGTCCCTATCAACTGTCAAATAATTTGATTGTCGCTCCCATGGCAGGTGTCACCGATCGTCCATTTAGAACCTTATGCAAGTACTTCGGTGCGGGTCATGCAGTCAGTGAAATGATGACTTCTGACAAGACCTTGCGCATGAGCAAAAAGAGCTTATATCGGGCGAATTTTGATGGTGAGCTGGCACCAATTTCAGCGCAGATTGCCGGTTCTGATCCACATGACTTAGCTGAGGCAGCGCGTTATCAGGTTGCAAATGGGGCACAAATTGTTGATATTAATATGGGTTGTCCAGCAAAGAAAGTCTGTAATAAGCTGGCCGGTTCTGCCTTGTTAAAGGATGAAGATCTGGTTGCACGTATTTTAGATGCAGTCGTTGCTGCAGTTGATGTTCCTGTGACTTTAAAAACCCGTTTGGGCTATCTCAACGGTCATGAAAATATTCTGCGAGTTGCAAAACGTGCTGAAGACGCGGGGATTGCAGCGCTGGCATTACATGGTCGTACTCGTGAAGACATGTACCTCAATACGGCACGTTACTCCTTAATCAAGGAAGTGAAAGGGATGTTGAGTATTCCCGTGATTGCGAACGGAGATATTGATAGCCCTGAGAAAGCCAAATATGTACTGGACTATACAGGTGCAGATGCCATCATGATTGGCCGTGCTGCACAAGGCCGTCCCTGGATTTTTCGTGAAATTGCACATTATTTAGAAACTGGAGAGCATCTTGCTGCACCAAGTATTGCTGAAGTGAAAGAGGTGCTACTAGGGCATTTATCTGAGCTTTATGAGTTTTATGGTGAATATTCAGGTTGCCGTATTTCACGTAAGCATATTGCCTGGTATACCAAAGGTTTACGTTCCAGCAATGAATTCCGTCAAAATATGTATCAGGTAGAAAACACCGCCGATCAATATAAAGTGGTGGAAAACTATTTTAATGGATTACTGGAACATGGACATATCATGAGCGATGTACAAATAGATCAGGTGAATCTTCTAGAAACCAAATAAAAAGAGAGATTTCCTAGTTCTTCTAAAAGGTACTGTAGTAAATACAGTACCTTTTTTATCTTGTAGCTAAGATTTTATATGCTTCCGTTACATTCAGACCTTTATCGAACATAGCCGCATATTAAGTTCACTGAAACTGGACAGGACATGGACATTGTTTACGTGAAATTGCTCTAAGCTAAATTTCTAGCATGGCAAGATGTTTATTCAATCTTGTTCATTCTCATGATCAAGGGAGATCTATAATGACAAATACCAATCGTCCAGTTACAGACTTTGGCAATAAAACCTCGACTGAATTACCAGAGGAACGTAGTGACGCATTAAATCAAGATGCAACAGATGCCAGTGCTCGACCAGATTTGAATTCACCTCAAAAAGATAGTCCTCGTGTGCCAGATATGAATGAAGGCGAGGATAATGTACTTGCTACCAGTGCAGGTACTTTAGGCGGGGCAGCAGTTGGAGCAACTGCCGGTCTGGTAGGTGGTCCTCCAGGTGCAGTAGTAGGCGGTATCATTGGCGGTGTTGTAGGCGGCATTGCAGGGAATGATATTGCTTCACCTGATCATCCGAAACAGACGGATAACTATGAGCATCCAGAAAATCATCCAGAAGCAGATAATTATCAGCATCCGGACACGATTAAGCAGGAAGATGATTACTGGAGAAATGAGCATATCAACCGTCCGTACTATACTGAATCACGTACTACCTACAGCGATCTAGACTATGATCGTGACTATCGTGGTGCTTATCGAGTAGGTTATGAAAACCGTCCACTATATGACCGTGAGACTGACTTTGAACATGCCGAACCTGAATTACGAACCAAATGGGAACAGGTAAAAGGTGAATCTCGTTTGAATTGGGAAGAAGCAAAATTTGCGATCAAAGATGCTTGGCATCGTATGACGCATTAAAAGAATCCATATAAAAAACCTCTCTTTGGAGAGGTTTTTTATTTCTGTTTCATTTCCAGTACTAATTGATTAATTAAATCAGAGGCTTCCATCTCACGAATTTGAGCCACATTTGAACCCGCCCAAAACGCGCCATAACCCTGATCACCATGCTTAGATGCTGCTGCATGTAACTGCTTAGCCAAATCATAAGTATATGGATAGGCAGGAACATCCAGACGATTAGGTGTATCTACTTCTATGTGCCAGTGATTAATAATACCACGCGCTGGACGGCCGGAAATGCTGGCACTAACTTGAGTCAGCGGCTTGGACAGTAGCGCTTTACGATAGGCGTCATTGGCATTGGAAGATTTACACTGAACAAATGCCGTGCCTAATTGTACTGCTTCAGCGCCAAAGTCCATCATCTGACGGGCTTGTTCACCATTCATAATTCCGCCTGCAGCAACCACCGGCAGTGAAAAATGCTGTTTCATCAGCTTGACCAGATTAGAGGTTTTGACTGAGGCATCAAACTTGGTACTAAAGATACCCCGGTGACCTCCAGCCTCAATGCCTTGAGCAATGATGATATCAATCCCTGCCTCTTGAATGGCTTTCGCCTCAGCAAAATTGGTGGCAGATACCATCGTCAGAATACCGGCATCTTTTAAGGCCTGAACCTGATGCGGGAGGGGAATGCCAAAATGAAAGCTGACTGCACATGGTCTGGTTTCCAGAACCAGATTCAGGAAGTCATCATTGTCTTTAAAACTTGGGTAAATACAGTTCAATTGAGTGGGTGGATTAATTCCGTATTCAGCAAATTTATCTTTAAACTGGTCAATCCAGGCTTGAGCTACGTTTTCATCAAGAGGCTGGCTGTCATGACAGAAAAAGTTAACCTGAAATGGGCAGTCTGTAAGTTCCTGAGTTTTTAAAATCTGCTGGCGCGCAGACTCTACGCTGCTGGCTCCCAAGCCGAGCGAACCCAGACCGCCTTGATTTGAAACTTCCGCTGCCAGTTCAGGTGTCGAAACGCCTGCCATAGGGGCCAAAAAAATAGGATGTTTTATTCCAAGTTTTTCTAATAAAGACATAGATTTGCTCCCTGTTACTCTATCTACTTTGCCTATAGCCGCAGAATTAAGCAAATCATATTGGTTATTTTATTTTGAAATAATGCTGTATGGATAACGGTTCAATTACATTTCTTACGACATGAGATGTCGCCACAAAGACAGGAAAGCTATAGTGCAGAACAGGGAAAATTTATAATAGGTTTTTAGCCAACAACTTGCTGAAATCATGTCTGATCGTATCCGAGAAAAACTACAAATTTTAGCTGATGCTGCCAAATATGATGTGTCCTGTTCATCGAGTGGCAGTAACCGTAAAAATAAAGACAAAGGCCTGGGTAATACCGGAAACGGGATCTGTCATAGTTATACTGAAGATGGCCGCTGTGTCTCATTACTGAAAATACTGTTTTCCAATGTCTGTATTTTTGACTGTGCCTATTGTGTCTCCCGTCGTTCCAATGACGTAAAACGTGCTGCATTTACCGTGCAGGAAGTGGTCGATCTGACCATGAATTTTTATCGCCGTAATTATATTGAAGGGCTGTTTCTCAGTTCGGGAATCTTTAAATCAGCAGATTACACCATGGAGCGGATGTTGCAGGTGGTGAAAAAGCTGCGTCTTGAAGAAAATTTTAATGGTTATATTCATCTCAAAACCATTCCCGGAGCATCGCAGGAGATCATTACTGAAGCGGGTTTATATGTCGACCGGATGAGTATCAACCTGGAAATGCCAACCGAAGCAGGCCTGCAAAAGTTTGCCCCAGAGAAAACCCATACAGAAGTGCAAAAAGATCTGGGAATTGTGCGGGATCGCTTAATCCAGTTGAAAGATGAACGTAAGATCATCAAATCCGTTCCCAAATTTGTTCCCGCAGGGCAGACCACGCAAATGGTGGTCGGTGCGCATAGTGAAACGGACAAAGATATTATTTTGATGGCTGATCGGCACTACAAGGAATTTAAGCTGAAACGCGTGTATTTTTCTGGCTATATTCCAATTAACCCCGAAGAAAAAGCCTTACCCGCAATCGGCTCAGCGCCACCCTTATTAAGAGAAAATCGTCTATATCAGTCTGACTGGCTGATGCGTTTTTATGGATTTTCAGCGGATGAAATTGTGGATGACCAGCATCCAAATCTGGATCTGGATATTGATCCAAAGCTGAGCTGGGCTTTACGTCATCCTGAGGCCTTCCCGGTTGATATTAACCGAGCCGACTACAAAATGATTTTACGCGTGCCGGGCATTGGAGTACGTTCTGCCAAAAAGATTGTACAGGCACGCCGTTTTGGTCAGATTCATATCGACCAACTGAAAAGGATGGGAGTAGCGTATAACCGGGCACAGCATTTTATCCGCTGTGCAGATACACCGAAATTTAAAAAGGAGCAGCAATCCCAGCAGATTCGCCAGCAGATTTTACAAGCCGGTCAATCCAAATATCAGCAACAATTGTCACCTCAACTGGGATTCGGTTTTTAATGGCACACTACTGTTTTGATGGCACCATGACCGGTTTATTAAGCTGTGTTTTTCGGGCTTTTGAATTTAAAGAATTTGATGTCAAAGTGACTGCCAATCCGCAGGCACAAAATGGCTTATTCGATGATTTTATTCATGTGGCCTCGAATGAAAGTCAGGGACAGCGGGTCTGGCAAGGCCTAAAACAGAAAGTATCATCTAGCACTTTAAAGGCTTTTTATTATGCTTTTCTTTCTGAAAAAGAACAGGCATTTCAGAATCTATTTGATTTTGCAGTTTATGTATTTAAAAACCAACGGCCGGTTGATAAAGATTATGGCCATCATGCAGTCATCGGAATGTCACAATGGTGCAAACAGGTCGGGCGTGAAAAGCATCGTATGGAAGCTTTTGTCCGCTTCAAAAAAGCCAAAGATGGTTTGTTCCTCAGTCTGGTGAAACCGGATTTTAATGTACTGCCGATTATTTCCCGGCATTTTAAGGAACGTTATCAAGATCAGCGTTGGCTAATTTATGATGAGCAGCGCCAGTACGGCATCTATTACGATTTAAATGATGTGCACCAGATAGAGATGAATGCAGAAATGGTTGATCCACAAATCCGGATTGGACATAGTCAGTCTTTTAGTATTGAACTCGATGATGAAGAAGTACTCTATGATCAGCTTTGGAAAGATTATTTTAAAAGCGTGAATATTCAGGCACGACAAAATATGAAACTGCATATCCAATATGTACCTAAACGTTATTGGCGTTATATGAATGAGAAAGTACTTTAAATAAAATCTTCGCCCAAGTTTAAGGCATAATGACAGCTAATATTTAGATCGAGTGTATAGATATGAAGGTATGGCTGGCATCATTAGCTATGGTAACTGGATTGGCTGCATGTTCAGCAGAGCAACAGAAAGTAGCAGTAGATCCGGGTAAATATCAGGTTAAAAGTGCACAGGAATTACAGCAACGTTTTGATCATCTAAACAGTAAGTTGGCACAGGACTTTCAGCAATTTAAAAAAGTAGAAAGTATTGCCTTTTCTCATCAGCTGCTTTTGGATGTGAATAACCTGCAAACCTTGAATCAGCATCCTGTCAGCCGGACTGCTCTAAAATCCAGTAAAGTGGCCTATTGTGACATGATGAATGGCTATTTTGCCGAGATGTATCGCTTGGGACATTATAATCTGAATCTGGTCGATGAAATCCAGTTGCCAAAAGCCGAGAATGAAGACCTGAAATCAAATTTTGCATCTAGCGATCAGTTCTATACTTTTATTCTGGATCGTTATACCACTTATCGCCAAGTGCAACAGACCATGAATTATGGCTGTAATTTAAAAGCTGCGTTGTAAGTATTAAGCTATAAAAAAGCCCATTGCAAAGATGGGCTTTTTTATTTAGCAACCAGTCAGTTTTTCTGGTTGAGGTTTCTCACCGGGGAAGAAAATTGGACGAAGTTTTACCCCAAGCCCATTTCCAAGGAATGCGAAGACCAGCCATAACCAGCCATGTACGCTGCCCGAAGCAATACCACTAAAATAGGCACCGATATTACAGCCATAAGCCAGGCGAGCGCCGTAGCCGAGCATCAAACCGCCAATAACCGCAGCAGCCAATGAACGTTTTGGAATATTGAAGTTGGGTGCAAATTTACCTGCTAGACTGGCGGCCAATAATGCACCAAGCATGATGCCAAAGTTCATCATGGACGTAATATCGAACCAGAGCGATTCAGATAAGGCTTTGGCATTTGCTGGTTGCTGCCAATATGCCCAAGAGGCAACATCAATTCCCACAAAACTTGCAGATTTCGCGGCCCAGACAGCAAGGGCAGAAGTGACCCCCCATGGACGACCAGCCAGCGCCAAAGTAGCAAAGTTAAGCAGGGTTAAAATGATTCCGCCCCAGATTAATGGCCATGGACCACGCAAAAAGCGTTTCCAGCCCTGATGCTGGCTTTGAGCTTCAATTTCCAGACTGCCATGACGTTTCTTTTCAAAAAAGATAGTTGCAGCAGCAATAACTGCAAAAATGATAAAGCTCAAAACGAGTGCAGGAATGACACCAAAACTTTCTACAATGGAGATGGGTGCGAAATGAGGCAGGTTAAACCACCAGTCAATATGCGAAGTCGCAATCAGTGAGCCGGCACAGAAGAAGAACAGAGTTACCAGCATACGGGCACTACCACCACCAACGGTATAAAGTGTGCCTGATGCACAACCGCCACCGAGCTGCATGCCAATCCCGAAAATAAATGCCCCGATCACCACAGACAGTGAAACCGGACTGACAAAGCCTTGAACTGGATTACCGAACAGTTCACCTGCGCCTAAAGCAGGGAAAAATAGCAATACAGCAAGACCTAACATGATCATTTGGGCACGTAAGCCACGACCACGACGTTCTTTAATAAAGACGCGCCAGCTGGAGGTAAAACCAAACGAGGCATGATACAAGGTCATGCCCAGTGCACCACCCACTAGAAATAATAGAGCCTGGTTTAGACCTACGATGTGATAGGCACCGACGGTTCCTAGTATAAGTAAAATAAAAGCCACCCAGACCGAGAGATTCGATCGCTGGGAAGACGCAGCAATAACAGACATGGGAGATCAAGCTTTAAAAATAAAGTCGCGTATATTACGCAATTTCTCACTAAAATGGGCTGATCTAGGGCTTCTAAGAGTCAATTAAACATCCTGATAACTGATAACAATTATGACTTTAAATGATATAAGGTCGTGATTATTTCAGAAGATATCATTTTAATTAGAACAATCACCCGTCTAATAGTGAAACGTATAAAAAGTTTAAAAGCCTGCAAAGCAGGCTTTTAAAGATTGAAAGCTTTAAAAATTAATTTTCAGCTTTCTCACGTACTTTGCCTGCGCCTTCTTCAATAGCACCCGCAGTTGCAGCAGTCGCGTTTTTAGCGGCTTCAGCAGTGGCATCTGCTGCTCGAGAAGTCGCAGCTGCAGCTTCATCAGCGGCACGGGAAGCGTTCGCTGCCGCATTATCCATGGCTTGGTCAGTTTCCTGAGACGCCTCATGAGTGGCATCTTCCATATCATGGCCGGCTTGAGTAGCAGCATTTTCTAAATGCTCACCTGTAGTGGCGCCAGTCTCAGGCTGTTTTTCTTTACTACAACCCACCAGTGTTACGGTAGCAACTAAACCCAAAGCAACAAGTAATTTATTCATCGTGTCATATCCTTTGTAGTTGTAAGGTCGAAAACAGTCTAGCGAGTATTTATTTGAATTTATGCTAATAATTAGATCAGAATTTGTTCGCTAAATGTAATTTTTATAAAGGCTTATACAATTTCTGCTAGATATAAATTGTCTGATTATTTGAATGTATTTTCTTATAACCCTTGTATGGATGGCTTCTCACTGCTTATAAAGAATAAGTTTATCCGTTTTAATATGAGTTTTAGATGTAACAAAACACAACTATTTCCAGCTCAATTTTTGTCAGGCTAAAAGTAGAAGCCATAAAAAAAGCCCGCATAAAGCGAGCTTTTAAAACTTGAAAACTTATAGACCAGCAGATGCTTTAAGTGCTTCGACTTTGTCAGTTTTTTCCCAAGTAAATGCAGTATCTGAACCTTCACGACCAAAGTGACCATAAGCCGCAGTCTGTTTATACATTGGCTGGATCAGGTTCAACATACGGGTAATACCATATGGACGCAGGTCAAAGTGCTCACGAACCAATTGAACGATCAATTCATCCGACACTTTGCCTGTATTGAAGGTATTGATTGAAATTGAAGTTGGCTCGGCAACACCAATTGCATAAGACACCTGAATTTCACATTTATCTGCAAGACCCGCAGCGACAATGTTTTTCGCAACATAACGGCCTGCATAAGCAGCAGAACGGTCAACTTTTGATGGATCTTTACCAGAGAATGCACCACCGCCGTGACGTGCCATACCGCCGTAAGTATCTACAATGATTTTACGGCCAGTCAGACCACAGTCACCTACAGGACCACCGATCACAAACATCCCGGTCGGATTGATGTGGAATTTGGTGTCTGCATGGAACATGTCGGCAGGAATGATTTTTTTCACGATTTCTTCAATCACAGCTTCTTTTAATTGAGCTTGTGAAATTTCAGGATCGTGTTGAGTTGAAAGCACAACAGCATCTAGACGAACAGGCACGCCATTTTCATAAGCGAAAGTCACCTGGCTTTTTGCATCTGGACGTAACCAAGGCAATGTACCGTTACGGCGTAATTCAGCCTGTTTTTCCATTAAACGGTGCGCATAAGAAATTGGCGCAGGCATGAGTACATCAGTTTCACGGCTGGCATAACCAAACATCAAGCCCTGGTCACCGGCACCTTGATCTTCAGGTTTTTGACGGTCTACACCCTGAGCAATTTCAGGAGACTGCTTACCGATCATGTTGATGATTGCACAAGTCGAACCATCAAAACCAAGGTCAGAATGATGATAACCAATACTGTTAACGGTATGGCGGACAACCGCTTCAAAATCGATGTTCGCAGTTGTTGTGATTTCACCGGCAAGTACAACCGCACCTGTTTTTACAAGCGTTTCACAAGCAACCCGTGCGTATGGGTCTTCTTTTAAGATTGCATCCAAGATAGCATCACTGATTTGGTCAGCCATTTTATCTGGATGGCCTTCGCTTACAGATTCCGAAGTAAATACAGCGTACTCGCGCATAGTCCTATCACAGTTAAATTTAAAGACCCGATATGTTACATCGACTTGTGCTCTAGGACTAGCGCAACTCGACAAAATTGCACGAAATTGTTTCAAATTATTGTGCTTTTATTTGATTATTGGAATTAAAAAAACTGATATGCCTAATTAAACAGCAGGGTGGATTCATTTAATAAACTTAATAAATAGTCTGTGAATTGATAAGAGACACATATTAAGCAGTGATATTTTCAAATAAATTTGCAGAACTAAATACTAAGAAAAATATAAAAATTAAAGTGCTTAAAATATCAAGGAAAGTGATCATTCTATTAATAAATTAAGAAGGGTGTATTGATCGTACGACAGACAGCCTTGCTGCAAATAGTCCGACTCTGCATAGTAGTTTCAAGTCTTCAGAAACCGCCTGTCAGGAAGTGGCGAAATCTTTTGGTATGGACTTGTTTAAAAGACTATACGGAGATGGAAAAGCATGTATCAAAAGGCGTTTACCTTGATTGAAGTCATGATTGTACTCACAATTATTGCTATTCTGGCGACAGTAGCCGGCATGAGTTATCATAGTTATGTAGTGCGAAGCCAACTAGCAGAGGTTTTTGAGCAGGTAGGTAGCTATCGAACTCAATTTATTGCCTCTGATGGACATTGTGATGCAGGCCGTCAAATTGGCAGCGGAACCCAATATATTGAAAAAGTCGTGATCAATGCCGCTTGCCGGATAGAATTTAAGCTACGGCAGGATGGGGTAGATCCGGCTATTCGTGGCAAATCCATCGCCTTTGATGTCTATAGCGGCAGTTGTTCTTCGAGCGATATCAGTCAGCGTTATTTACCTAAAGATTGCCGAGGACAATAATTTTCGTGGAATCGATTAGGCTGATTGAACTTCAACCTTTATCTTTTCATGTCTGATGATCTTGGGCAGACATTAAATATTCACATATGCATTTTTATGGACTGGAAAAGATCACTTATTTAAGTCTGGATCTTCTGTTTTGACTCCTATCTGGATGTATCCTGAAAAGGAATTCAACATATTGCGAAAGTTTAATTTATAAAAAATAGTTAAGAATAATCCCAGATTTATCATCTTATTAGAATCTAACTTAGACTCTAGTCAATCAATGCACCTTAAAAGTGCAGAATATTTATCCGATAGGTAAATACAAGATCAATAAATTGATAAATATTGTAGGCTAGTCTTTACCCCTCGCTGTTTTTTTAAGACAATAGACGGCAGTTTTGAAAGTCTTTTCATCATTTCCTATTTCTTCTGAATTTATTTGGACGCTGATTTATGACAACCCCGCTTAATGAACGTCGTATTGCAAACGCAATTCGTGTATTGGCAATGGATGCTGTGCAAAAAGCAAACTCAGGACATCCAGGTGCTCCAATGGGGATGGCAGATATCGCTGATGTGGTTTGGCGTGAATTCTTAAACCATAACCCAACAAATCCGAATTGGGCTAACCGTGACCGTTTCGTATTGTCGAATGGCCATGGCTCTATGCTTCAATACGCACTTCTTCATTTAACGGGCTATGATCTTTCAATTGAAGATCTTAAAGCATTCCGTCAACTTCATTCTAAAACTCCAGGTCATCCAGAATTGGGCTATGCACCGGGTATTGAAACAACCACTGGTCCTTTAGGCCAAGGTATCGCAAATGCTGTTGGTTTTGCACTGGCTGAAAAAACTTTAGCAGCGCAATTCAACAAAGACGATATTAAAGTTGTTGATCACTACACTTACTGCTTCCTGGGCGATGGCTGTTTGATGGAAGGTGTTTCTCATGAAGCATGTTCTTTGGCAGGTACTTTAGGTCTGGGCAAGCTGATTGCTTACTATGACGACAATGGCATTTCGATTGACGGTGAAGTTGAAGGCTGGTTCTCTGACGATACAGAACAACGCTTCAAGTCTTATGGCTGGCAAGTAATCAAAGTTGACGGTCATGATGCTGATGCAATCCGTCAAGCCACTGTAGAAGCAAAAGCTGAAGCGAACAAACCAACCATCATCATGTGTAAAACAGTGATCGGTTTAGGTTCACCAAACAAACAGGGTAAAGAAGACTGTCACGGTGCACCTTTGGGTAATGACGAAATCGTATTGACTCGTGAAGCTTTAGGCTGGTCAGACGAAGCATTTGTCATTCCTGAGGATGTATACGCAGCTTGGGATGCCAAAGAAAAAGGTTCACAAGCTGAAGCAGCATGGAACGAAACTTTTGCAGCTTATGCAGCAAAATATCCAACTGAAGCAGCTGAATTAAAACGTCGTCTTTCTGGGGATCTTCCAGCGGACTTCGTTGCAAAAGCAGATGCTTATATCGCTGAAGTAAATGCGAAAGAAGAAACCATTGCGACACGTAAAGCGAGCCAAAATACGTTACAAGCACTTGTACCTTCATTACCAGAAGTACTAGGCGGTTCTGCTGACCTTGCAGGTTCTAACCTGACACTTTGGAAAGGGGCACAAGGCGTACAGGACAATCCAGCAGGTAACTATGTTCACTACGGCGTACGTGAATTTGGTATGACTGCGATTGCCAATGGTGTAGCATTGCATGGCGGTTTCATTCCTTATGTAGCAACATTCCTGATGTTTATGGAATATGCACGTAATGCAGTACGTATGTCTGCGCTGATGAAACAACGTGTGATTCATGTCTACACTCACGATTCAATCGGTCTGGGTGAAGATGGTCCTACACACCAGCCAATCGAACAAATCGCATCTTTACGTGGTACACCAAACCTGAATACATGGCGTCCATGTGACACCGTTGAAGCAGCGATTTCCTGGAAATCTGCTTTGATGCGTTCAGAAGGTCCAACAGCGTTGATCTTCTCTCGTCAAAACCTGCCATTCCAGACTCGTACTCAAGCACAAATTGAGAATGTAGCGAAAGGTGGTTATGTTCTGGCTGAAGAAAAAGGCGAATTGAAAGCGATTATCATTGCGACTGGTTCTGAAGTTTCTCTTGCAATGGAAGCTTATGCACAGCTTGAAGGTGTACGTGTCGTATCTATGCCATGTGCTGAAGAGTTCGTGAAACAGGATGCTGCGTATCGTGAAGCGGTTCTTCCTTCAAATATTCGTGCACGTGTAGCGGTTGAAGCTGCACATGTAGATTACTGGTGGAAATTTGTAGGTCTGGATGGTCGTGTGATCGGCATGACCACTTACGGCGAATCTGCACCTGCTAAAGACCTGTTCAAACACTTCGGCATTACAACTGAAGCTGTTGTAGCAGCTGTAAAAGAGATTACTGCTTAATCAACTGATTAAGTCGTCTTTTAAGGGCGCCCCAGTTTTGGGGCGTCTTTTGTTTTTCCGCTTTCTAGCCTTGTTTTCATGTGGCAACCGCTAAAAAGTGTTCTCCCATAATTGAAATGAAAGAGTGAGATAAACATGAGCTTGTATGAACAAATTAGTGATGAAATTACTTTAATGGATGCAGGCGAGCAGAAATGGATCGGGCAGGATCTACCCCTTGAAGCAATGGTAGCGGTTGAGCTATTACTTCAGGAAATGGCTGAAGAAAAAATCATTAAAGTACGTCGCAAGAACCATGAAAAGCATTCTGGTTTGAAACAGGTAGATCGTATTCTGGTTGAAAAACTTTAATAAAAAATACTAAAAGTCCCTGAGCGGGGCTTTTTTTATATCGGATGATTTTCATCTGGCAGTTGCTTATGAACATTAGATAAGATAAATCTAAGTTTATGTCATCATAAAAACTTAATGACTTATATCGTAAATAATTGACTTAAAGATAATTAAAGACATAAACCAAAGAAGTTACTCAATATGGAAATATCATCCCAGATCCAGATCAAATCTCTAGAGCAAATATCACAGCCGGAATGGCTGTTTTTATGGAAAGGCTATCAAACCTTTTGTGAGGCACAAATTTCAGAAGAAATTAATGAAAATACCTGGACCAAGCTCACTAGTCCTGGGCAGGACAATATGTATGGTTTTGCTGCACTGATTGATGGAAAAGTAGTCGGACTAGTTCATGTTGTTGAGCATGACAGTAGCTGGACCATGCGTCCTTATGCCTATTTACAGGATTTATTTGTTCATCCGGATTATCGCGGGCAGGGCATAGCACGTGCTCTAATTCAGCATGTCTATGATGTAGCAAAGCAGCGTAATTGTGATCGGGTGTATTGGCTCACCCATGAATCAAACCATAAAGCCAGATTGCTCTATGATAAAGTGGCCAAAAAAACCGGATTTATCCAGTATCGTATGTCTTAAATGCTTAGATTTACACGAGAATTTACAATTTTATCGTTTCATAGTTGCAACAAAACGTTTTATCTTTAGGGATGTAAACGGTTCAAGATTCTATAAACTGAAGTTAATTCAGACGAGAGATAACAACATGAATTTGAAAACATTAACTTTAGGCTTGGTAGCCGCATCTGTTGCAACTTTTAGCTTTGCAAAACCGGTGACTTATACAATTGATCCGGGTCACACTGCGACGGTATTTAGCTGGAACCATTTTGGTTTTTCTACACCATCAGGCAATTTCTCTGATATTCAGGGTAAAATTGTGGTCGACAATGAACAGCCAGCCAAATCTTCTGTAGATGTGACCATTCCAGTTTCCAGCATTAATACTAATGTTACTGCACTGGATGACCATTTAAAGAAAGAAGATTTCTTTGATGCGGCCAAATATCCAAATATTACCTTCAAAAGTACTAAGGTAGAAACCAAGGACAAAAAGAACTTCAAGATTACCGGTAATTTAACCGTTAAAGGCGTGACCAAACCAGTGGTATTGGATGCCGTGTTAAATAAACAGGGTGAACATCCAATGGCAAAAGTTCCGGCAATTGGTTTTAATGCCACAACATCATTTGACCGTTCTGCATTCGGCTTAGGCGCAAATGTTCCGCATGTGAGTGACAAGATTACTGTTCAAATCACCACTGAAGCGACCATTCCGGCAGAACCTGCAAAGAAATAAGATTTATTTCTATACTGCATAAAAAGAAAAAAGCACCTTTATAAAGGTGCTTTTTTCTTGGGCCAATAGATGAGTTATGAATCAGAATTGGCATTTATCTGAAACTAAAAAATCTTAGCTATGATTCCATTAATCTATTTTGACAAACTTTCAATCATAAATATTTATCCAGTACCTTTGATCAAGATACTAGTTTTAACTGAGTCAGATATTGCTCTAGGACAGATTTAGAAGTGCTTTCCAGTGCAGGCGCAAATTGAAGATTGGCTGCCCGAAGAGCGGGGATATTAATTTTGGTTTGGCGTAATTCAGAGGTATGACCAACTAGCCACTTTTCCAAGCTATCGCCAGCGACTTCAGGATGAAATTGCAGAGCCAGAATATTTGATCCTAAGCGAAAAGCCTGATTTGGGTAGAGATTGGAACTGGCTAATAATTCAGCCTGTTCAGGCAGATCAAAAGTATCGCCATGCCAATGTAGCACTTCAATATTTTTCAGATGTTGCAGCGGGTTATTCTCAGCGGCTAGAAGAGTAAGTTTAGACCAGCCAATTTCTTTGCTATGTCCTGCATAGACTTTAGCACCGAGTGCATGAGCAATGAGTTGAGCACCCAGACAAATACCTAAAGTGGGCAAATTCTTTTCTAAACGCACTTTAAGTAAGTCTATTTCTTGTTGTAAGAACGGGTAGTCCTCCGTTTCATAAACACCAATTGGACCCCCTAAAATAATTGTCAGACCTGTATATTCATAAGCTTTACGCAGGTCATCAATACCGGCTTCAAAATAGCGAACACGTAACCCCAGCTGATAAAACACATCTTCCCAAGCGCCTAGGTCTTCAAAAGCCAGATGTTGAATGGCATATACGGTATCGGGGAAGTGATCAAGGTTCAGCATAGCAATCAGGTCTAAATGGAAAATATTTATTTAACGTTATTCTGCAAAAAATTAGAAGTCTTTTTAATCCGGTGAGTTAGCATCAGGTAAGTGATTCATTCAAATTGGCAATCCTCTGTAAGACTATAACTCCGCTTTGTATCAATATGCAGCGATATTTTCCTTTTCTATAAAAAAGGCGTTAGAGTAGAAAGCAGTGGATAATCATAAGAGGCAGGATAAAAAATGCACAATATCTGCTTATATGTCGATAAAAAACGTATCAGTCCTTATGCCATGTCAGTTTATGTGGCTCTAAAAGAGAAAGGACTCAACTTTCAGGAAAAAATGATCGATCTGGATCTGCTGGAACAGCAATCTTTGGCTTATCGTAAAATTTGTCCGAGTGGTAAAGTCCCTTGCCTGATTATTGATGATTTTCATTTATTTGAATCTTGGGCGATTACCGAATATCTGGAAGATGCTTTTCCGGCACCGGATTATCCTGCTTTATATCCTGCAGAGATGAAAGCCAGAGCAAAATGTCGCGCCGTTCAGGCTTTGATGAAAACTGATTTTTCCTCTATCCGACAGGATATGCCTTCAACTTCGATCTTTGTTCCACCTAAAAGGCCTTTAATCGCATCGGCTGAGACTATGCAGGATATTCAGCGCTTACTGGCAATCACAGAAACTTTACTTGAAGAGCTATGGCTCACCGAACAATGGTCAATTGCAGACTTTGATTTAGCCTTTATGCTGCATCGTCTGCTTAGTCACGATGTTGAGCTTCCCGAAAAAATTCAGGCTTATATCCAGCGTAATTTTCAGCGATCTTCAGTGCAGTCCTGGATTTTGGAAAATGAAAAACTGCGGACCCATACTGAGTTCTGATTCTATGTCCGGTAGAGAGGTCAATTTAATAATTTAAGTACTAAGCTTGCTTAATGAATAGACACTGATATTTTAAAAGAGAGCCAAGTTATACAAAAAATTGCTTAAATATAAGTATTACAAGCGTAGGATAGAATGTATAGGCAATAAGAAGTAGCTAAAACTTAACTTAGAATCAGATTCAAATGAAAAGGAGTAAAAGGTGGGTGGATCACATCATCATGATCATAGTCATGTAGAAGTTAGTGCGAAGAATGCCAAAAAACTATCCATCGCCTTAGCCCTGACGACAGTCTTTTTAATTGTAGAAGTTATTGCCGGTTTTATGACTCAGAGTCTGGCCTTGCTTTCTGATGCAGCACATATGTTTACTGATGCCGCTGCACTGGCTATTGCACTGGCTGCAATTAAGATCGGGCAAAAACCCGCAGATGATAAACGTACCTTTGGCTACCAGCGTTTTGAAATTCTGGCGGCTTTGTTTAATGCGATTATGCTATTTCTGGTGGCGATGTATATCCTGTTCGAAGCTTATCAGCGCCTGAGCCATCCTCCTGAAATTGAAAGTCTGGGCATGTTGATTGTCGCTATACTCGGACTAGTCATTAACCTGATCTCCATGAAAATTCTGGTTTCTAGCAGTCAGGAAAGCTTGAATATTAAAGGAGCTTATCTGGAAGTACTGAGTGATGCACTAGGTTCGGTGGGTGTCATTATTGGCGCAGTGATCATCTATTTCAGTGGCTGGATGTGGATCGACACCGTGATTGCGGTCATGATCGGATTCTGGGTCATTCCACGGACATGGATTTTATTGAAACAGAGTATCAATATTCTGCTGGAAGGGGTTCCCGATGAAATCGATATTGAAAAACTGCGCCATGACCTACTGGCGCTAGACGGTGTTGAAGATATTCATCAGCTAAAAGTCTGGGCGATTACTTCCAAGAAGGTGATGTTAACGGTGCATTTAGTTGCGCCAGACGTTGACTATAAAAAGTTGCATCAGGAGGCGTTTGAGATGTTGCACCATGAACATCACATTACCGAGATGACATTGCAAATTGAAGCAGAAGATTGTCCGCCAGAACAGCATCGGCAATCAGCCCATTTACATGAGCATCATGAGCATAAGGAAAGCCATCAACATTAAGTATGAGAAATTTTGCCATCACACTTAATGTATTTTTAAACTTCGATCTTTTATTTTAGCCTTTTAATAATGAAACAATTACATCTTTATAACTCGGTGGCGCTTTCACGTAATCGCGCTCTCGCAACATCTGATGCATTTTGGGCAGATTTTGATGTGGAACAGAGGCCATTAAATGATGTTCAATATGATAATTCACATGAATCGGTGCAACGAAAGCCCGCGCTAGCCAGCCTGCACGGGTGGTACGGGTATTAGTCAGTGCAGAATGGCTAGTTTCCAGACCAGCATGCTCAGCCATTGCCCGGATACGGATAAACAGTGGGAAAGGGGTGATATAAGCTAACGGCCATAATAAATAAAGTTTCGGATGACCGCTGGCCCAAAGTGCAGAAAATAGGGCAGCATTGGAAATCAGCATGCCCGAGCTATTTTTTAACAGATTCTTTGCCAGTTCCAAGTTACTGCGATTACCACGAGGAATTGGTTTCGGATCATTGGAAACACTCCATTCCAGAAGTTCTAAATCCATCAAGACTCGGCCAGCCAGAAATTTTAGGCCGGATTGACCATTTAAATCTCTAAAGAATTTTCTAAATAATGATTGTTTAGTAATTGGAAAGTTTTTCACCAAACCTAAATCTGGATCATCAGGTTGAGAGGTGCCGGCATGATGTTTCAAATGATAAGGACGATATTTACCGACCTCATTCCAGATCGGACGGGCGCACAACCAGTCAGTGAAGTGTGTGTTTAGCCACTTGGTTTTAAACAGACTGTGGTGTGAGGCATCGTGCATTAAAATGGCCATAGCCAGCTGACGACCTGCCAGAATGGCTAATGCCAAGGCACATATCAATATTTTCCCCCAGACTGGTAAATATTCCCAGCAATAAGCGACTGTGCCAAAGGTCAAAACAATCACAGCCCAAGTTGAGCTCACTGCCAAAGCACCCTGTAAATCGGATGGGGTAGTCAGCTCTCTAATTTCTTCACGGCTAAATAGCTCTGTGACACTCACTTTACTGTTCATTATTCTGCCTTGATCTAATTCTTGTATTTCTTATCACTATATTTGAATTAAAATATTACAGTCAATTTATTTTTGTGAGTGTATGGGAAATAAATTATACGCCTTGCTGCTGAAAATATTGCTGCCATAACTGCTGGCCTTGCTCTTCCATACGCCGTACAGCCAGTTCAAACTTTTGTCGGGCTGGAGCATCTAGCCATTCTTCAGGCAATAGCGGATCTGCACGCAGACTAAATACAGCAGATTTCGCCAGATAAAAGGCGGTTTTAGCTGATTCAGCCAAGGATAACTGTTGATGGTTTTCAAACCATTGTTCAATTTCCTGGCTGATATTCAAATAAGTTTGATGCAGGCCATGAATATCCCAAAGTGCTGATACATGGGTGTGCTGATCGATCTCACTAACCTGAAAAAATCGTGCGCCTTGATCCAGGCCAAACTTGACGGCTGCTGATTTAAGCTCGTTCAAACCAAGTTGCAAATTGTCCGGGCGGATAAACACGTTTTGTTCCAGTTCCTGAAATCCATAATAACGCAGGGCTTTTTCCCGTTTAGATAAGGCCGTACGATCTACCCGCCCCAAAGCACCGGTATAAACCAGAATGTATTTGCCATCCCAGGCCATAGCGGTCTGCATATTGGGATGTTTGTTCAGGCTGATAAAAGAAGTATCAAATTTTTTTTCAATTAATTGATAAATGCCGCGTTCTACTGACTGAATGATCTGATCCTGATTGAGTCGTGCGACCGCAACCCGCAAGCTGTTGTCAGAGATTCCTAATAAATCTGCTGCACATAACATCTGTTTGATGCTAACAGTAGAATTATGTGAGGCATAGAGCAGGTCTAGCACCAGATGTCGGGCATTTAGTTTATAAGTCATGAAACTAGATCGTGATTAGAAAATAAGAAATTGGAAACTTTTTGTACAATAGCATTTTGAATAGGAAGAACCAAAGAGGAATACGACTAAAGTGTTTGTATATTCAGGCAATTAATTTTAATTAAAGACAACGTATATGGATAAAAATGACTAGATAAGGTCTTGGTTTTTTACTGGGGCACCGTATTTCACAATCAATAAGCTGGTCTAAGCAGCAAGTCAGCGAAAAAGACCTGAATCTGTTTTTATTTTTTTATTCTTGATTATTTTTAATCCCAGCTCCCTAGGGAACTGGGATTACCTAAAAAATTAAAGTGAAGTGTTAGTTATAACTGCTTCAAAATTGGGTATATGAACAAGAAAAAGATTTCTTACTCACACAAATTACCCTACATATTCGGGTAATTCGGACCACCGCCACCTTCCGGTGTTACCCAGGTGATATTCTGAGATGGATCTTTGATGTCACAGGTCTTGCAGTGCACACAGTTTGCTGCATTGATCTGGAAGCGTTTCGAACCGTCATCATTTTCTATGATTTCGTAAACACCTGCCGGGCAGTAACGCTGAGCAGGCTCATCCCATTTCGGTAAATTGACATCTACCGGAATCGAAGCATCAGTTAACTTTAAGTGCGCTGGCTGGTTTTCTTCATGTACCGTGTTCGATACAAACACAGAAGACAGACGGTCAAACGTCAGCTTGCCATCCGGTTTTGGATAGTTCGGCTTGAAGTTCACTGCATCAACCGTTTTCAGAGTTTTAAAGTCTGGCACTAAATCATGCAGGGTAAACGGCACTTTAAATACGTTCTGGTCGATGAAGTTGAACGCACCACCCATCCATTGACCGAACTTGTGCATTGCTGGGCCAAAGTTACGCGCGCTATACAACTCTTCTTTTAACCAGCTGTTGTTGAACTTGTCTGTATAAGATGTCAGTTCTTTTACAAAGAAGTCTTCACCTTCAGTCACACGTGCAATCGCCAGATCACCGCCTTTTTCTACACCAGCAGCAATCGCTTCAAATACCGCTTCACCGCAGAGCATGCCGGATTTCATGGCAGTATGTGAGCCTTTGATCTTGGCAAAGTTCAGGAAGCCGGCATCATCACCGATTAAAGAACCACCCGGGAAGGTAAATTTCGGCAGAGAGTTAAAACCACCTTTAGTTACAGCACGCGCACCATAAGAAATACGTTTACCGCCTTCCAGATACTGTTTGATTAGTGGATGGGTTTTCCAGCGCTGCATTTCCATGAATGGATACATGTGTGGATTTTCATAAGAAAGATCCACGATCATGCCCAGTGTCACCTGGTTGTTTTCAGCATGGTATAACCACCAGCCTCCTGAAGAACCGGTTTCAGATAAAGGCCAGCCAGCACCGTGCATTACCAGGCCTGGTTTATGCTTGGCAGGATCAATTTCCCAGAGTTCTTTAATGCCGATACCGTAGTGCTGCGGATCAGCATCTTTGTCCAGATTGAATTTCTGGATCAGGCGTTTACCTAAGTGACCGCGACAGCCTTCAGCAAAAATGGTGTATTTGGCATGCAGCTCATAACCCGGCGCAAAGTTATGCGTCGGTTCGCCATCTTTGCTAATCCCCATGTCACCAGTCTGGATACCTTTCACCGTACCATCTTCATGATACAGAATTTCTGAAGCAGCAAAGCCCGGGAAGATCGATACTTCCAGTTCTTCGGCTTTCTGGCCTAACCAGCGCACCACGTTGCCCAGAGAGATGACATAGTTGCCATCATTGTGCATGGTTTTCGGCACCATCCAGTGCGGGGCTTCTTGTGATTTTTCATCTGAAAGAAGGAAGAAAGTTTTGTCTTCTGTCACTGGCACATTTAAAGGCGCACCTTCTTCTTTCCAGTTCGGGAATAGTTCGTTCATGGCACGTGGTTCAAGCACAGCACCCGAAAGAATATGTGCACCGACTTCGGAGCCTTTTTCTACGACACAAACGGACAGATCATTTAAATTGTTTTCAATTGCAAGTTGACGGATCTTGATTGCAGCAGACAGGCCGGCAGGACCCGCACCTACGATCACAACGTCAAACTCCATCGATTCTCTAGAAATATCTTCCATAATAAGAAATCCTGTTTCGCTTAGCGGTATTTTACCACAGTGAAAAAGTTTTTAAATAGAAAGTTGGGAATTGATTATGAAAAAAGCCTCCTAGGAGGCTTTTTCTAAAACGGATTAAGATTTTTGAGGATCGTAGAGTTTTTCTTTGATGAACAGAGCAGGGAGCAAACCACAGATAAAGTATGCAGCACCCATGACTAGGAAGCCTAGACCGATCGAACCGCCAGTTGCCAGATAACCAATGGTTGCCGGAGCAATTGCAGCGCCCAGACGACCGACGTTATATGCCCCCCCAATTGCTGTACCACGTACATTGGTTGGGAAGCTTTCAGTCATATATGTTGCATTCACACCATATGGAATACCATATAGGAAACCGAAGATCACCAATAAGTACAGGATATTGTCTGGTGAGTTATAGAATACGATCAGTGGCAGGAAGATCGCAGTACCAATTGCACCGAAGGCATAAGTAAAACGACGTCCGAATTTATCTGCCATTAAGCCTGCAAGGATTTTACCTAGAATCATCGCAGTATACGTACCCACCATGTAGGCAGTCATTTCCTTGAACTTCATACCCAGTTCACTTTCCAGGTATGTCGGCATCCAGTTATTAACGCCATAGTAACCAAACTGAAGGAAACCAGCAGTTAAAGCCCATAAGATAAACATGTTGCGGTTTTTCTTATCCTGGAAAATCAGCTTCCAGGTCGACTCAGCAGGTTTGTCAGTCACTTCAACTTTCTTGAAGCGATTTTCTTGCCATGCCGCTGGTTCTGGTACCAGAATGTGCATCAAAATAGCCAAGGCAATTGGAATCGCAGCTACATAGAACAGCATGCGCCAGCCGTGATCTGGAATTAACCAGCCCGCAAGCAAGGTCGCAACGATATAGCCAACTGTCCAGCCAGCCTGTAATGTACCTAAAACGGTAGTACGATATTTAGTAGGTACGTACTCAGCCATTAAAGTATTCGATGCAATATACAAAGAACCCAAGCCAAGAGAAGCGAAGAAACGTAATGCACCAAATTGAGCAAAGCTTTGGGTAAAACCAAGACCACAAGTCAATGCCGAAAATAAAAGGATTGAGACAACGACGGTACGTACACGACCGAATTTATCACAAGCCCACCCTCCGAATATACCTCCAACTGCCATACCTGCAAGGGTAAAGCTTCCGAGCATCCCAGCTTCCACAGAGGTTAGGCCAAATTCAGCTTTAATACTGTTTAAGCTGTAGGAAAGCAGCATTAAATCCGCACCATCGACCAGCAGGGCGAGGAATGCAAAGATAAATGCGATTTTCCAGGTATTTGGGCCAATTTTTGAAATTGTATTCGTTATAGCCATCATCCATTACCTATAAAAAAGGCCTGATCGCAAGGAGAGTTGATCAGGCCAAACTTGTTACTGAGTCGCCTCGCGAATCATATTGCGAGCAATAATGACTTGCTGGATCTGCGTGGTTCCTTCATAAAGACGGAATAAACGCACATCGCGGTAGAAGCGCTCAATTGCATATTCACTGATGTAGCCCGCGCCACCATGGATTTGCACACCACGGTCAGCGACACGGCCACACATTTCTGTTGCAAACATTTTTGCGCAAGATGCTTCAGTACTTACGTTCTGGCCGGCATCACGACGACGCGCTGCATCAAGCACCATACATTTCGCTGCATAAATTTCAGCTTTAGAATCTGCCAGCATGCCTTGGATCAACTGGAAGTTGGCAATCGCCTGACCGAACTGCTTACGTTCAACGGCATATTGCAATGAATCTTCCAGCATACGGGTTGCAGCACCCACGCTTAGTGCGGCAATGTGGATACGGCCTTTATCCAGAACCTTCATCGCAGTTTTAAAGCCAACGCCTTCTACACCGCCAATCAAAGCTGATGCAGGGATACGGCAGTTTTCAAAGATCACGTCACAGGTATGTGCGCCTTTTTGGCCCATTTTCTTGTCACGTTTACCCAGTGAAATACCTGGCAATTTACTGTCAACGATGAACGCTGAAATAGCTGCAGCACCTTTTAATTCAGGATTGGTACGTGCCATTACTGTGAATACACCCGCATGTGGCGCATTGGTAATGAAACGCTTGGTACCATTCAGAATGTACTCATCACCATCTTTTACAGCAGTGGTTTTCAAAGATGCTGCATCAGAACCTGAATCCGGTTCAGTCAGACAGAACGAGCCAATAATTTCACCGCTGGCAAGTTTTGGCAGGAAGTGCTGTTTTTGCTCTTCAGTACCATCGATGATCAGGCCAGATGCGCCGATACCGTTATTCGTACCAATCAATGAGCGGAAAGCAGGGGAAGTACGGCCTAGTTCAAAAGCGATATAGACTTCTTCTTCCATGGTCAGGCCAAGACCGTCATATTCTTCAGGAATGGTTAAACCAAATAAGCCCAATTCTTTCATTTGTTGCACGATTTCTGCTGGAATTTCATCCGTTTCTGCAACAATTTCTTCATTTGGGATTAATACGCCTTCTACAAACTGGCGAATCATATCTACCAACTGGTCTAAGGTTTCCTGATCACGAATCATGTCCTAACTCCGTATCTAGGATTTCGTTCTGTCCACATCTTGTCCAATGTGAATAAAAACTCATCACTAAGCTAAATTTATGCGGATACTAATTAAAATTAAAACAAGGATCAATATATACGAAATTATATTTCGCTGTGCGATATATATGTTTTGCTTTAAAATTAGATTTAAATAATTGATTTAATGTGATTAATGCTATTTTTAAGGCGTTATAAAATATTTTTTGTTCATATTTGAATAGTTTACTTTGAACGAAATTTATGTATATTGTTAATTAAATACCGCTGTGCGAAATGAGAAGATTATGGAAAGCACTGAAATTTTAAAATTGACTGTACAGGAAGATGGCGTCGCGATTGTTCAAATCCATCGCCCGGAAGCACGTAATGCCTTGAACCTGGAATTACGTCAGCAACTCTCTGAAGCATTTCAATACCTTTCAAAATTAGATGCTGTAAAAGCGATTGTTTTGACCGGCGGTGAAAAAGTATTTGCTGCGGGTGCAGACATTAAAGATTTCACCACTGCAACTACAGCCCAAATGTATTTACGCCATACTGAACAATATTGGCAAAGCATTACTGATTGTCCGAAACCGATTATTGCAGCCGTGAATGGCTATGCACTCGGTGGTGGCTGTGAACTGGCCATGCATGCGGACATCATCATTGCCGGTGAAAGTGCCAAATTTGGTCAGCCTGAAGTGAAACTGGGCTTGATGCCAGGTGCAGGTGGGACACAACGTTTACTGCGCGCGATTGGTAAATATCAAACCATGCTTTGGGTATTGACCGGTAAATTGGTGAAAGCTGCTGAGGCTGAGCGTATGGGCTTGGTTTCTGAAGTCGTGGAAGATGAAAATACTATTACGCATGCGATAGAAATTGCCCAAACGATTGCATCTTTCTCTCCAATTGCAGTGCAGCAAATCAAGGAAGTGACCAATCTTGGACAGGATCAATCTTTGCAAGGTGCTTTGGCACTGGAACGTAAAGCTTTCCAGATTCTATTTGATACCAAAGACCAGAAAGAAGGCGTGAATGCGTTCTTTGAAAAACGTCCTGCACAATACACTGGAGAATAAGATATGACCATTCAATCTATGGCGCTCATTGGTACTGGTGTAATGGGCATGGGTATCGCGCAAATCGCAGCCCAGGCAGGTCTGGAAGTGCGCTTATTCGATGCTAAAGCAGGTGCAGCAGAAGCAGGTCTAGCTAAACTAAAAAATACTTTAGAAAAGTTGCAAGCTAAAGGTAAATTTACCGAAGAAGTCCTGAATGAAACTTTGGCACGCTTCAAAATCCTGAATAGCATTGAAGAAGTGGCTGGTGTTGATCTGGTGGTTGAGGCCATCATCGAAAACCTGGACATCAAGCAAAGTCTGTTTAAACAGCTGGAAGGTATTGTGTCAGCAGAGACCATTCTGGCAACCAATACCTCATCATTGTCTGTGACGGCAATTGCATCCAATCTTGAGCATCAAAGCCGCATGGCGGGATTCCATTTCTTTAATCCAGTGCCCTTGATGAAAATTGTCGAAGTGATTGCTGGCCTAGCAACAGATGAACAGGTCGTTGCAGATCTACTCGAACTGGCACAACGTATGGGGCACTTCGGTGTGCGTACCAAAGACACGCCTGGGTTTATTGTTAACCATGCCGGCCGTGCTTATGGTACGGAAGCACTGAAAATTCTGGGTGAAGGTGTTACTTCCGTTTCAGAAATCGACCGTATTCTGCGTGAAGGCGCTGGCTTCCGTATGGGACCACTGGAATTGTTTGACCTGACTGCACTAGATGTTTCTCATCCAGTGATGGAATCGATTTTTAATCAGTATTATCAGGAAGATCGTTACCGTCCAAGCGCTTTAACCCGTCAAATGCTGGCTGGTAAAAAAGTCGGTCGTAAAGTCGGTGAAGGTTTCTATAAATATCAGGATGGTCAAAAGACCAATGAAGCTCCGGCTCAGATTGCGCCTGAAGTGACTGAATTTAGCCTAGTCTGGATCAAAGCAGATCTTGAGCAGGATGCCAGCATCTTGCGTGACTATATCCGTGAGCAAGGCTTGATCATCGACAGTGCTGAAACTCCGGCAGCTGACAGTCTGATTCTATTGGCCACTTATGGTGAAGACACGACAACAGCTGCATTACGTTTTGAGGTTGATGTGACTCGTGCAATCAGCATTGATATGCTGACTGATTTTGCCAAGCATCGGACCCTCATGCCATCGATTGTAACTCAAAAAGCTTATATCAACCAAGCACATGCGCTGTTCGCTAAAAATGGTCATGGCGTATCCGTGATTGCTGAAAGTATTGGTTTTGTTGCTCAGCGCGTGTTGGCAATGGTGGTGAACCTGGCTTGTGATATTGCCCAACAGCAAATCGCAACCGCTAACGATATTGATAAGGCAGTGAAACTCGGTCTGGGCTACCCACATGGTCCAATTTCATGGGGCGATGTTTTAGGGGTAGAACGTATCCTGCTGATCCTAGAACGTATTCTGGCGAATACCGGTGACCAGCGTTACCGCCCAAGCCCATGGTTGCAACGCCGCGCCCGTTTAAAACTTTCTCTTCTTCACACTGCTGCAGTTTAAGGAATCAAACTCATGTTAAATGCATATATTTATGATGGATTACGTACGCCATTTGGCCGTCATGCGGGTAGCCTGGCAAAGGTTCGTCCAGATGATCTTGCTGCACATGTGATTAAAGCATTGGTAGAGAAGCATAATTTACCTGCTGATATTTTTGATGATGTGATTCTGGGTAATACCAATCAGGCCGGTGAAGACAGCCGTAATATTGCACGTCATGCAACGTTATTGGCGGGTCTAGATGTGAAAACGCCAGCACAAACTGTGAACCGTCTATGTGCTTCAGGTTTAGCAGCGGTGATTGATGCTGCTCGTGCAATTACTTGTAATGAAGGGGATATCTTCCTTGCAGGTGGTGTCGAGTCGATGTCTCGTGCACCGTTTGTCTTTGCCAAATCTGAAACACCATTTAGCCGTGATTTTAAAGTATTCGATTCAACCATCGGCGCACGTTTTCCGAACCCTGCCATTGAAAAACAGTTCGGCAATGACACCATGCCGCAAACTGGCGATAATGTAGCAGTAGAATACGGTGTAACCCGTGAAGATGCAGACCAGTTTGCTGCAGCATCACAAGCCAAATATGAAGCAGCTAAACAGGCAGGTTTCTTTGCTGACGAGATCGTGGGTGTTGAAGTGCCTCAAGGCCGTAAATTACCAGCAAAATTGGTCGATCAAGACGAACATCCACGTCCATCTTCTAACTTGGAAGCGCTACAGAAACTACGTCCACTGTTTGAAGGCGGTGTGGTGACTGCGGGTAATGCTTCTGGTGTCAATGATGGTGCTGCCGCTTTGATTATTGGATCTGAAGCTGCTCAGGAAAAATTGGGTATCCAGCCAATGGCGAAAATCATCGCTTCAGCGGCTGCGGGTATTGAACCACGTATTATGGGCGCCGGTCCGGTTGATGCGATCAAACTAGCATTAAAACGTGCCAACTTGACGTTGGATGACATGGATATCATTGAAATCAATGAAGCATTCGCATCACAAGTTTTAGCATGCTTAAAAGGTCTGGGTGTGGCATTTGATGATGCTCGTGTGAACCCGAATGGTGGTGCGATTGCAGTTGGGCATCCACTCGGTGCTTCAGGTGCTCGTTTAGTGCTCAGCACCGCCCGTGAATTGCAGCGCAGCGGCAAAAAATATGCTGTGATTAGTCTGTGTATCGGTGTGGGCCAAGGTCTGGCACTGGTCATCGAACGCGTATAAACAAAGGAAAAACACATGGGTGCATTAGAGGGTATTCGCGTACTGGATTTAAGTCGCGTACTTGCAGGTCCTTGGTGTGGTCAAATCCTCGCGGATTTAGGCGCTGAAGTGATTAAAGTTGAACGTCCTAAAACGGGTGATGATACCCGTATGTGGGGACCACCTTGGATGAAAAATGACCATGGTGAAAATACACGTGAAGCGGCGTACTACCAGTCAGCCAACCGTAATAAAATGTCAGTTGCGATTGATATTTCAACGCCTGAAGGTCAGGAACTGGTCAAAGCACTGGCTGCTGATTCAGATGTGGTGATTGAAAATTACAAAGCGGGTTCATTGAAAAAATACGGTCTGGATTATGAAAGCCTCAGCGCGATTAATCCGAAACTGGTGTATTGCTCAATTACTGGCTTTGGTCAAACTGGCCCTCGTGCACCTGAACCAGGTTATGACTTTATCATCCAGGGGATGGGCGGTTTAATGTCTGTCACTGGTGAGAAAGATGACTTACCAGGTGGTGGACCACAAAAAGTTGGCGTGGCTTTTGCGGATTTGACGACGGGTTTGTACTCGACCATTGCCATTCAGGCTGCTTTGCTGAATCGTCATGTGACTGGCCTGGGTCAGCATATTGATATGGCACTGTTGGATGTGCAGGTTGCTTTGCTGGCAAACCAAGGGATGAACTACCTGGCTTCAGGTAAAATTCCAGGTCGTTATGGTAATGCGCATGCCAATATTGTGCCTTATCAAGTGTTCCGCGCTGCCGACCAAGACTTCATTATTGCCTGTGGTAATGACAAGCAATTTGTTGCCTTGAGCGCTGCAATTGGTTTGCCTGATTTACCGCAAGATCCACGTTTTGTGACCAATGCACTGCGTATTCAGCATCGTGCAGAAATCACAGAGCTGCTAGCCAAACATTTCTTGACCAATACTGCGAAGCATTGGGTAGAAGCAATTCATGCAGTGAAAGTTCCGGTAGGCCTGATTAATAACCTTGAACAAGCTTTCCAGGAACCACAAGTGCAAGCGCGTAATATGCTGGTTGAGATCCCCCATCCGTTAAAAGAAAAATTAACGGTGATTGGCTCACCAATTAAATTATCGCGTACACCAGTGGAATATCGTAAAGCACCACCAATGTTAGGTGAGCATACGAATGAAATTCTTTCACGTGTCGTGGATGAGGAAAAACTGGAGGCCCTAAAAGCTCAAGGTATTGTTGGTTAATAAACAAGAAAACCCATAAGTCCAATAAAGAAGCAACTTAATCAAAGTTGCTTCTTTGCTATATACAAGATAATTATTTATAATTTCGCAATGCGAAACACTTATTATGAATTTGAAGGACGGTGAAGACATGTCTGATGATGTACCTGAAACCGATCAGTCGGAAGAAAAATTAATTGCGCCTTTGCGCCATGAGTTATTGCATCCGATCCAAGACATGCAGGATGAAAATGACCGTCAATTTATTACAGCTTTAGCACGTGGTCTGGAGTTGCTGCGCTGCTTTAGTCCAAAGCATCAGCATCTGGGCAATCAGGAACTGTCACAGATGACAGGTCTACCTAAACCGACGATTACCCGTTTAACCCATACCTTGTCTCGTTTAGGATATTTAAAGCAGGTTCCGAATTCGAGCAAGTTTCAGCTCTCAGTCGGCGTACTGTCTTTTGGTTATTCGATGCTGTCGAATTTATCCTTGCGATCGGTTGCTCATCCATTAATGAAAAATCTGGCGGACTATGCTGAAGCTGCTGTGGCGATGGCGACCCGTGATCGTCTGAATATGATTTATCTGGATGTGGTACAGGGCAAAGGCAATGTCACCATGCGTCGTCAGGTAGGAACTCATTTGCCGATTCATTTAAGTTCAATGGGGCGTGCCTGTTTGGCTGCAATGCCAGAAGATGAGCGTGATTTTCTGCTTGATGCGATTCGCCGTAAACATGCTGAAGAATGGCCACAGATCCAAAAAGATCTGGAGAAGTCATTTCGAGACTATCAAGAGCATGGTTTCTGCTTTTCAATCGGTGAATGGCATAAGGATGTGAATTCGGTTGCAGTTCCGTTTGTCCATGAACAGCATGGTCTACTGGTGTTTAACTGCGGCGGTCCAAGTTTCCTCCTCAATGAAGAGAAAATCAAAAATGATATTGCACCACGTTTATTACATATGGTGAACAATATTAGAAATGAATTGGGTTAGAATCTTATAATTGGATATTACTGATTTTTTATTTAAGAGCAGGTTTTTGAATTAAATACCTGCTCTTAATTTTTTATAGAATATAGTGATTTTATTTTCGAGTTGAATAAATACTTAATATTAATCTTTAGTGATCGGATTTTATAAATATAGAAATAAAGTATACCAATAAAAAATAGTTAAGAAAATATTAAATGTTAATTTAAAAATATTAAATAATTTAGGTAAGATTTGTTTTAAGTAAAGATATCATTCAGAGTGGTGCTTAATATATTTATTTTAATAAATTAACTATTTTTCAATGTGAAGTTTACATTAAAAGTCATAAAAATAAATTTTTAGAAATAAATACTTTTCAAATCTAGAAAAGTAAAAAAACATAAATTTTATAAGATTAAATATAATTTACTCTAATGTAATTTTTTAAAAAAACTAAATATTTTAACTCTATAAATTTTATTAAAATAGATAAAACAATCACTTAATTTTATTTTAGATAAAACTATCTATGAATGATTAGCTATTGTTAAAAAAAGTAGTGATTAAACCAGAAATGATTATTATTATCTGTAAAATTATATTGTAAAAAAGTAGAGTAATTGCTTGAAAAATGTTTTTAATAAATCTTTAATTAATACCAACTGTTTAAGTGGGTTTTATTAGGAGTTTCCTATGCAGGTTCAAGTTATTTCAAAAGCGGGCGGTAATAATCAGTTAATAAAAGAGTATTTGGAAAAAATAGAACTCAACAAAGATTCTGTAGTTCTAATAGATGTAAAAGTCGAAGATATAGAAAAAATAGAATATATAAATAACCAGGCAGTAATCACTTTGAAAAGTGGTGAAATAATAGTGGTTAATCAATTTAATCCTGAAAAGAGTTCATTAGTTTTTAGAAATGAACAGTCGGAAATGTTTTTATTTGATTTCGAAACTCTCGACTATAATCCTATCGATAAAATTGAACCATTATTATATGGCCACTTAGAAAGTGCATTTGTCAGTATTTGGCCAATCGCAGGAGGGCTTGCTGCTGCAATTTCAGTTAAATCTAAAGCCAATTTTGTGAGTGGCAAAGACACCCTGGCACCAGAAGCCCCAGAAGCGACAGTGAATGACGAAGGTACTGCAGTAACTGGCCGTACCGAGCCAAATGCAACTGTTGAAGTTAAAGACGCCAATGGCACTGTGATTGGCCGAGGTCAGGCAGATGAAAAAGGTGATTTTACTGTTGCGTTGAATCCAGCCTTGACAGATGGCAAGACTGCGACTGTGACTGCAACAGACGAGGCAGGCAATACTTCTAAGCCAACTACCGTGGCTGGCGGCAAAGACACCCTGGCACCAGAAGTCCCAGAAGCGACAGTGAATGATGAAGGTACTACAGTAACTGGCCATACCGAGCCAAATGCAACTGTTGAAGTTAAAGATGCCAACGGGAATGTGATCGGCCGAGGTCAGGCAGACGAAAAAGGTGATTTTACTGTTGCGTTGAATCCAGCCTTGACAGATGGCAAGACTGCGACTGTGACTGCAACAGACGAGGCAGGCAATACTTCTAAGCCAACTACCGTGGCTGGCGGCAAAGACACTCTGGCACCAGAAGCCCCAGAAGTGACAGTGAATGATGAAGGTACTGCAGTAACTGGCCATACCGAGCCAAATGCAACTGTTGAAGTTAAAGACGCCAATGGCACTGTGATTGGTGAAGGTACAGCAGACGAAAATGGTGATTTCAGCGTAGAGCTTGAAGAGCCACTGACCAATGGTGAAGAACTTGATGTAACTGCAACTGATAAAGCAGGCAATGAGTCAGATCCAACAGCAGTGACAGCACCAGATACGACTGCACCAGATGCGCCGACTGATTTAGCTGTTAGCCAAAATGGTTTTGAAGTGACAGGTAAAGCTGAGCCAAATTCAACGATTACAGTTAAAGATGCAGATGGAAATACCATCGGAACTGCACAAACTGATGAAAACGGCAACTTTAAAGTTACTTTAGAAGAGCTATTAGTAGATGGTGAAGAAATTGATGTTACAGCGACTGATGCAGCAGGCAACGAGTCTGATCCAACTAACTTGATTGTGGATCTTGGCGACGCGGATGCCGACGCTGATGCAGATGCTGATGCAGATGCCGACGCGGATGCTGATGCCGATGCTGATGCTGATGCCGACGCGGATGCTGATGCCGATGCCGACGCGGATGCCGATGCTGATGCAGATGCCGATGCGGATGCGGATGCCGATGCCGATGCAGATGCAGATGCCGATGCCGATGCAGATGCAGATGCCGATGCCGACGCCGATGCAGATGCTGATGCCGACGCGGATGCAGATGCCGACGCGGATGCTGATGCCGATGCCGACGCGGATGCCGATGCCGATGCAGATGCAGATGCCGATGCCGATGCAGATGCAGATGCAGATGCAGATGCCGATGCCGACGCCGATGCAGATGCTGATGCCGATGCTGATGCTGATGCCGACGCGGATGCTGATGCCGATGCCGACGCGGATGCCGATGCTGATGCTGATGCAGATGCCGATGCGGATGCGGATGCCGATGCCGATGCAGATGCAGATGCCGATGCCGATGCCGATGCCGATGCGGATGCCGATGCCGACGCCGATGCAGATGCTGATGCCGACGCGGATGCAGATGCCGACGCGGATGCTGATGCCGATGCCGACGCGGATGCCGACGCCGACGCGGATGCCGATGCCGACGCGGATGCCGATGCCGATGCCGATGCTGATGCCGATGCTGATGCCGACGCGGATGCTGATGCCGACGCGGATGCCGATGCGGATGCTGATGCCGACGCGGATGCCGATGCGGATGCCGATGCCGACGCCGACGCGGATGCCGATGCCGACGCGGATGCCGATGCTGATGCCGATGCTGATGCCGATGCTGATGCCGATGCCGATGCCGATGCGGATGCCGATGCGGATGCCGACGCGGATGCTGATGCCGATGCCGATGCCGACGCGGATGCCGATGCCGATGCGGATGCCGATGCGGATGCTGATGCCGATGCCGATGCCGACGCGGATGCTGATGCCGATGCTGATGCTGATGCCGATGCCGATGCGGATGCCGATGCGGATGCCGACGCGGATGCTGATGCCGATGCCGATGCCGACGCGGATGCTGATGCCGATGCGGATGCCGATGCCGACGCGGATGCCGATGCTGATGCCGATGCCGACGCGGATGCTGATGCCGATGCGGATGCCGATGCCGACGCGGATGCCGATGCTGATGCCGATGCCGACGCGGATGCCGATGCGGATGCCGATGCTGATGCCGATGCCGATGCCGATGCTGATGCCGATGCCGACGCCGACGCTGATGCCGACGCTGATGCCGACGCTGATGCGGATGCGGATGCGGATGCTGATGCCGATGCCGATGCGGATGCCGATGCAGATGCCGATGCGGATGCTGATGCTGATGCGGATGCCGATGCCGATGCGGATGCCGATGCCGATGCGGATGCCGACGCTGATGCCGATGCGGATGCCGACGCTGATGCTGATGCTGATGCGGATGCCGATGCGGATGCCGACGCGGATGCTGATGCTGATGCGGATGCGGATGCGGATGCCGATGCGGATGCCGATGCGGATGCTGATGCCGATGCGGATGCTGATGCCGATGCTGATGCCGATGCGGATGCCGATGCTGATGCTGATGCCGATGCCGATGCTGATGCCGATGCGGATGCCGACGCTGATGCCGACTCAGAGCCATTAACTCAAGCACCAACAATTACAGATGACCAAGAACCAGGTCTAGGTGTTGTGGCTAATGGTGGAAGTACAAACGACACTACACCGACGTTGGCAGGTGTGGGGGCGATCGCTGGTTCACTAATTACAATTTATAATGGTGATGACGTACTTGGCACCACAGAAGTTGCGGAAGATGGTAGCTGGTCATTTACTCCAACGACACCACTAGAAGAAGGTGAATATTCTATTTCGACGACTCAAACGGAGCTAGGGAAATTAGAAAGTGAAAGATCACCTGTTATTGAAATTAGTGTCGATGTGACTGCACCGGCAATCGACTCAATAGAAGTGTCAGAAGACAATACTGCAATTACTGTGACTACAGAGCCAAATGCAAATGTAGTGATTACAGATGCTGAAGGTAATGAGCTAGCGAGTGGTCAGGCAGATGAAAATGGTGCTTATACTTATATATCAGAGACTCCATTTGCGGATGGTGCTTTAATCAATGTTGTCGTCAGTGATGCTGCTGGCAATAATACAACTGACGAGATTCGTGCAGGTATTGAAGAAGTTGTTGCCGCTGCCGATAACAATGTTCAGTTGGTATTAGAGGTAACTCCGACTCAAAATGCAAATCCAACACCAAGTAATTTGAATAGTACTGGCTTTACAGTAGGGGCAGTGGGCCTTGGACCAGTCCTCAATGTGAGTGCTCTTGAGAGTGTCCTTAGTTCATCCGTAGAAATTGATGTAGCGGAAGGAACTACACGGGACCTTACCTTCTATGCGGATGCGGGTGGTATCACTGTCGGTACGATGGACCTGTTCATGTACAAGCGTAATGCCACTACGGGTGAGTGGGAGCTCAAAGAGAGCATTGAAAACTGGTATACCGTAGTTATTGGGGGAGCTGCTCAAGCTATTACACGTAACTTTGATGAAGGCGAGTGGTTGCTGGTATTAGGCAATGGTGAGGGCTTGTCGCTTGCGACTGGTTATACCATGCGTTTCACTGGTGATGTGGTCAATGATTTCAACAATCCGGTTGCGATTACAGGTACATCGGCAGGTAATGTGATCACTGATACAGATTATCAATCTGGTACTGATCAAGTTCCAGAAGGTAGTTTGATTACAAGTGTTAATGGTACGACCTTGAATGCTACAGGTGTGACTACAGTACAAGGTCAGCATGGTACTTTAACGATTCAGCCAGATGGTACGTATAGCTACTCTGCTAATTCGGATTTCCGTGAATATGGTGAAACAGATAGCTTTACTTATGTCATTACTGCCCTAGATGGTAAAACAGCAACTGCTGAGCTCAACATCGAATTAGTTCGTATTCCGAGCAATGAAGATGTCATTATCGATGATACCGTTACGCTGACGGTTCAACCATTAGAAACTGTGTTGACGGGTGATTCAGTCACTATTGATAATGCAACAGCAATTAATGTGTTAAATCTGGGCGTTGCGGGTGATGTGCTTTCTGCGAGTGTTATTGGTACAGAAGGCGTCATGGACTTTACCGTCGATGAGGGTACACTTCGTGAATTAACTTTCCAAGGAAGTGGTGGTGGTCTATCGATTGCTGTAACTTATGGCTTTACCATTTATCGTCAAGATGAAAAAACCGGACTCTTTGTCCAAGTTCATCAAGAACCAGAATTCCTGTACGTTCCGCTCGTGGCAAGTGGAACAAGTGCCCCATTAAGCTTATCGTTTGGTGAGGGAACTTATGTAGCAATTATTGCTGCAACAGGAGGTGTTGATCTTGTAGGTGGTGCTAGTGTCGAAGTTACGGTTGATAAGACCTATGATTACAATACGCCTGTCCAATTAACTGGTACAACTTCGGGAGATGTCACCACTGATGATACTGTGCAATTGGTGGAAGTGAATGATCAAATTGTACAAGAAGGTACAGCAACAACAGTTGTTGGACAGTTCGGTACTTTGCTGATTAACTTTGATGGCACCTATACATATACCGTGGCCAAACCAGCGGATACGACAGGATGGCAACCACCATATGGTGAAGTTGAGCGTTTTGAGCTTGTAAAACAAGCTGCAGACGGTACTTCATTCATTGATATTCTGAATATCGCCATTCAAACGCATGAAGCACTGGATGATATTGAAGCGATTGTTATTGATTTTAGCAGCGCTTCTGACCGTACTTTCGCTGCAGAAGAAAGTGCATTGAGTAAAAATACCGTTGCAATTGATTTTGAATTGACTGGTAACCAGTTTGCTGAGCAGTTAACTGTGAATGCTAGTGTTACGCGTAGTGCACTTACCAGCACGCCAACAGCCTCTATTGTAATTACTAAAGATGGAGCAACTGTATATGATGGTTCTATAGCTGTAACATGGGGTTCTGGTGTTGGTCCTGCGGCCTATAATGGTTCTATATCGGTTCCAATTACTCTTCCTAATGGAATAGACTTTACGGCTGGTGGATATACGGCAACCTTAAGCTTGAATGGTAATGCCACCAATATCCGGAACTTTACAAGTGCTGAAATCACTGGATCAATCGTTAATGATGTTTCAGCGAATGGTGCAACAGTAGCAGCGCTTGAGGGAGACTTATTAGAAAAAGATGTGTCTCGTGGAGAAGTTGATATTCTGAAGATTGGTCGCCAAGAGTTGTATGTAAATGATCCGAACAAAGGTGCAGATTCATTTACAGTACAAGGCCAACATGGTGAGCTTACACTGAATAAGGATGGTACATATTCTTATCAACCTTCTGGTGAGAGTGCAGGTATAGAAACATTTACCTATACCACTATTTCCAAAGTGGGCACTGAACAAACGGCAACGTTTGAAATTAGTGTAGGTATGAACCTAACTGGCTCAGATCTGGATGAACAGGTAACGGCTTCTGATGCTGTGGATACTTTCGCTTTCGGCGGAGGGGCTGATACAGTTATCTATGACGTACTAAATGCTGGTCAAGATGAAGGTACTGCTGATATCTGGACCGATTTCAGTCAAGCTGAAGGTGATCAGATTGACATCAGTGCATTGCTCAGTGATCAAAATGTGGATGATTCTACATTAGGTGATTATGTAACGCTTGAGCAACGTGGTAATGATACAGTGGTCACTATTGATCGAGATGGTTCGGACTCGGATGCTACATTCGAACGAACTGATTTGATTATCTTGAGTAATACCATTGCAAATGATCTTATCTTAGATGATTTGATTAAATACAACATTTAACTAAATAGATAAAAAAAAGAGGCTCTTCGGAGCCTCTTTTTTTATTTGAATAATTCCTAAATATACAAAAAAAAACAAATTATACATAAAATAACATTGCCACTTAATCTCTTTCAAGTATTCTGATTTTGACTAAAAATTTATATAAAATAGATATATACAGGCTATGGAAATTAACACACAAACTCAATATTTAGGTTTTAGAAATAAGTTAACGAATTGGTTGAGTGACAGCTTAAATCGTGAAAAACAAGCGCAATATGTCATTTTTTTTTCTTATGGTGGGGTAGAAAAAAGATGTCAAGTTTGGAACACGGCAGCTCCCGATGCTAAAACTGCGATTAATCGAGTTCTAAAATTTGTTGAGCAATTATTTGAAAAAAATAGAGTTTTACCAGCGTTTTTGAAATTTGATATCGTTCGAAATATAGAAAAAAAACCATGGTTAGATATTAATAATGAAGTCAATAAACAAAAGCATAATAACCATTATCGTAAAGGCATAAGCTTCGATTCAAATTTTGAAGTTTGCTTTTTGGAGCAGGAAATTTATGGTCGCGCTTTAATTCGAGGAATTGTATATAATCAGCCCAACTTTTGGGATGAAAAAAATATTAATGACACGATTAAAGTAAAATACCCAAAATTAAATAAAAAAATTGAATTAGAAAAACTAAACCATGTTTGGGTATTTGATACGACCAGTGTTATCTATGAAAATGATCAATTTATTCCACTGCATACAGGCTACCCATTTAATGGGGTGCGTATTTTAGAGGAAAATAAAAAAACTCATATTGAATCGATCATTGAGAAAAATGCTGAATTTTTACATCGTGAAATTCAAGAAAATGGACAATTTGTCTATGGTTATTTCCCAGCCTATAATCGATTAATTAAAAGTTATAATACAGTACGTCACTGTACCTCTCTATACTCTCTAATAGAAACCTTTGAAGTACAGGAAAAGCCGGAGTATTGGCCAAAAATTCATAAAGGCATCCAATATGCACTTGAAGCCTTTTATCGTGAAGTCAGTGCAACTACAGCTTATATGATTGATGGACCTGAAGATAAGTGTGAAATTAAATTAGGAGCCAATGCCGCTTTAATTTTAATGTTGACTAAATATCAGGAAATTACAGGGGATGACCAGTATTTAAAATATGCTGAAAATGTGGCGCGTGGTATCCAGACCATGATTAATCATGAGGGGGAAACTACTCATGTTTTGCATTATCCGAGTCTCGAATTAAAAGAAAAATTCCGTATTGTTTATTATGATGGTGAAGCGGCTCTCGCTTTATTGCGCCTTTATCAGATTAATCAGGATTCGACTTTACTTGAAACTGTTAAGCTGATGTTTGAGCATTTTATTGCTAAAAAATATGAAAAATATCATGATCACTGGTTAAGTTACTGTGTTAATGAACTAACTAAAATTGATCCACAAGAAAAATATTTCGAGTTCGGATTAAATAATTATTTAAAACACATGAAATTTATTAAAGAGCGTAAAACTGCTTATGCAACGTTTTTAGAAATGATGATGTCAGCTTATAAAATGGTAACCCGTTTGAAAGAGCAGGGTAAGGATAGTTTATTTAATCAGTCTAAGTTTGAAGAACTTAAAGAATTAATAGAATGGCGAGCAGAATACCAGCGTACAGGATTTTTCTATCCGGAAGTTGCAATGTATATGGCTGTGCCAAAAAATATTTTAAATGCCTTCTATGTGCGGCATGATCGTTTCCGAACCCGAATTGATGATCAGGAACATAACTTGTCTGGTTATATGGCTTATTTAAATTATTTTAAAAACTAAAAGGTGGAGATTTTTATCTTATTTAGAAATAAATCAATAGCTAACTTGATATTTAAATTCAATCTTAAAGGTAAGAAGTATGGCGATCTTTGCAATTTTAAAACCAAATAATGTAATGACAGATGTCGAAGAAATATTTATAACAGTTGCTCAAAATAGAGGTCATCAGGCTTACCTATTTACTGCTCAAAATGTTAATTTTCAAACAAGAAAAATTAATGGAAAAACACTAAATATGGGGGTGGTAGTAGAACAAGAGTTTGATTTTCCACACGTAATCCAAAATAGATTAGCTGTAAATTTAGAAGATAAGGATATTTATATTAAGCTAGCAGAAATGATTCCTTTTACTTCAAATCGCGTTGGAACGAAGAAAGAAGTAGATAAAAAACTTCATTCTATTCCAGAACTTAAAGATTATTTAATTAAGGTGGAGGAATGTAAAAACTTAGATGTTATTCAAAAATATATTAATAAATATAAAAAAGTTATTTTAAAACCAGTGGCAAGTAATCAAGGGAAAGGTATTTACAGCCTTGAACAGCAAAAAAACGGTTATGTGGTTAAGCAACTTGCTGATACAACAAAATTAAATTGTGAAGAATTAGAAGATTTCTTTATAAACCACATAAAAAATAAGGGCTATTCAGTTAGTCCATTTTTTAAAAGTGAAACTGTGAATGGGCAAACTACAGTTTTTCGTATGCATTTAACGCGTGGTGCAAGTGGTCAATGGAAAATGATTAAGTTTTTTCCCTACGTTAATATTAATCCAACTGTCGATATTACGAATGGTATGCAGGGTGCCTTGATCACAACTAGAGAAAAATTATTTTTACAACAAAATTATCCTGAAGCTTATGAACTAATTCAACAGAGAATACGACATTTATTTAAAGTTTTTCCTCTCGCCTTTCAAAAATGTTATGGCTGGCGTTTAGATGGTTTAGGCCTTGATTTAGGAATTGATCAAAAAGGTAATATTGTAATTTTTGAAGTCAATGCCGGAGCAGGGGTTGGTTTTATGGCGTATCCGGTTGCTAAAGCACAAGTCGAATATTATGAATGGTTAAAAGATGCCGCTAAGCCACCATTCAAAAACTTTTTTCTTCCTCTAAACTTGAGAGAAAAAAAAGTCTTTGCGTGAATTTGTGTTGATAAATTTCATTGTTTTTTTAATACTTTTTTTTAAGGGAAGAGCTACTTATATTCAATTTTTCTATAAGAGGTATTGAATATAAGAAAATAGAACCGATTTTTATTTTTTGGAAAAATTAAAAAAGTTTTTTGATTCAACTTGGTAATCTTGTGGTTTGAGAATATTTATGTTTATTAGTTATTTGGATTTATATTTTGCGTCAAGTCTTATTGCAAAAATAAATTATTGCGCTTCAAATATTAATCTTAAGAAATTTAATTTGTGAGGTTTCAAAGAGTTTTATGAAGAAATTGATACTAGGGCTCAGTCCATTAATTTTATCTAGTATAACCCGAATCGCGGATAAAAAATTGACTTGAAAAATAAGAGGACTAGAGCCATCAGTTGAGTTACCACACAAAACTTAAAACTCTAGTCCCGATGTTTAATAGTACCGAATTATTTTGCGTAATTG